>JAYWFX010000031.1:0-10212 GCA_043778575.1 bacterium
AGTGCTCCAATGGTGAGAGTACATATTACTCCTGATACTGATCCATCTGGACAAGACCATCCTGTAGTAGATCCTGTTGATTGGAATATGGTATTTACTGGTACAGTTTCTGTAATGACTACTCCTGTAGCGTTTTGGGATCCAGTGTTTCGATAGTTGATAGTATAGGTGTTGATGTCTCCGGGGTTGGTGGTTGTCTTTCCGTCATCTTTGGTTATGACAAAGTCTGGTACGGCTGCGAGAGTGTTGATGTCGGTTGCTGTGTTGTTGTTTGGGGTTGGATCACTTCCATTACTACCATCATCGTTTACAGTTGCTGTGTTGGTGATAGTTGTGACACCAGTGCTTGCTGGGTACTTTACTGTGTAGTTAATGGTGATGACTACTTGGTTTGCTGAAGAGGTACTACCTGATGGGATACTTGGTATACTTGGAATACTAAAGCTCAATATGTTTCCTACTTGGGTAAAGGGAATACTGCTGGTGATGATAGAGAGATCGTTTACTGGGAATGTATCAGTTACCACTACTCCTACTGCGTCTTGAGATCCTGTGTTCTTTACGGTGAGAGTATAGGTGTGTGTTTCATTGGGTTGAACTACGGTGAGTCCGTCATCTTTGGTTATCTCTAAATCTGGAGCTGCTACCACTGTGTCTGTATCACTAGTTGTGTTGTTGGTGGTGTCTGGATCACTTCCATTGGTTCCATCATCATTGGCGGTTGCTGTGTTGATAACCTCAGTTACTCCACTGGGCATACTTGCATTTAGTTTGATAGTCACCGTTCTGGTGGTTGTCTGACCAGCGTTGAGGTTAAAGAGTGGGAAGGAGACTGTTCCTACTGGGTTTATTGGGTTTGGGGTGGTTGATGTAGGTGGAGTGGTTGTTGGAGTAAACACTCCTGAGTTAGAACTGTTTTGATAGGTGGTGTTTGCTGGAAGTGTATCAACTACGACTACTCCTGTAGCATCTTGGTTTCCTGTGTTCTGTACTGTTAGAGTATATGTCAGTGTGTCATTGATAGTTGCACTAGTTACGGTATCATCTTTGGTGATTTTGATGTTGGGAGTTGCTGTGAGGGGGGTATCATCGCTGGAAATATTATTTATCGGTGTAGGATCTGCACCATTTACACCATTATCGGCTATCGAAATCGTATTAGCTGTCTTGATTATACCGCTGGGGATTGGATTGCTTATTTTTACTCTAAATATAGCACTACCAAACGATCCAGATGGTCCAGCTATTAGGCTTGTTGCACCAGCGTTGAGATTACCAATTGCCAAAGTACATACGGTTCCAGCTACTGAGCCATTCGGGCAAGACCAGCCAGCTGTAGAGCCACTCGATACAAACGTGGAATTTGCAGGCACCGTCTCTGTCAAAACGCCAGCAACTGAATTTTGATTACCAAGATTAGCAAACGTAATAGTGTAGTCCACAGTATCTCCCGGAGTGGTACTGGTAATCCCGCCATCAGTTTTGCTTACACCCAGATCTGGAGCTGCGTTTAGGGTATCAGTGTCGGCAGTTGTGTTGTTTGATAAATCTGAATCTACTCCATGAGTACCATCGTCAGTTACACTAGCATTGTTGAGGATTTGAACCTGTCCACTGGCAATCAAAGAGTCTACTTTCACATTAAAATTCACCGCTGCATTTGCGTTTCCATTGATTGTACCGATATTATTTGTACACACGGTTCCAGCAACAGATCCATTTGGGCAAGACCAGCCAGCTGTAGAACCTGCAGACACAAAGGTAGTATTATCAGGCACAGTTTCTGTAATAGTCACATTGTCAGCCTTTTGACCACTAAGATTAGCAACACTCAAAACATAATTCAAAACTTGGTTAGGTGTGACAGTTGTTTGGGAATCAGTCTTAGTAATTCTCAGATTAGGAGTACTGATCAAAATAGAATCAGCAGTATTTGTGGTGTAATTACGCTCTTCAGAATCCACACCGGGAAGGGTCGACATACTGGCTATTGCCTGATTTGACACGCTTACTCCATTTACTAAACCAGCAGCTAGTTTTGCAGTAAAACTGAAATTCACTGTCGCACCTACTGCCACATCTCCACCAGTATATGTCACTGTAGTTGTACTACCTGAAACAGGAGCACTGTAGGTAAATCCAGCTGGAGTTGTGAGAGGCGTGATATTGGTAAACTTTGTACTCAGCATTGGATCAACGACAACCACACCGAAAGCAGTACTAAAACCAGTGTTTTGATAGCTCAGATTTACGGTCACGGTATCGCCGGGAGCACCGCTAGTTTGGACAATATCTTTAGTCACGGTTGTCCATGGCTCTACCACCAAAACAGGAACAGTATTTGAAGAAACATTGCTACCACCATTAGCAGATAGTGTGGCTGTGTTTGAAATATTAGTTTGAAAACCACTGAAATGACCAAACGTAGCAGGTGTATTGAGAACCTGAGCTTTGAGACGAACAATGAACGTGTTGTTGGTAGTTATATTGTCTCCGGGGAGTAAACCTGTAGGGATTGTCACAGTCACAGCGGCACCATCCGAAGCCCCACCTGTGATAACTGGAGTTCCGAGGGTGCCATTGAAACCTGTAGTATCGATCGTAGCCGAACCAGCTACATACTTCATGCCTGATGGGATATTGTCAGTAACCACGATATTTGAATGAGTTCCCTCCTGTAGCGTGACAGCTAAATCAAATGTACCGACCTCACCAATTGTCAGATTATTTCCTGTAGTTGAAGGTTCGCTCGAAGCAGACAAAGATTTAGAAACCGAATAAATATTTGGAACCGAATATCCTATACTGTAAAACTTTTTGTAATCATTGAGACCGCCGCTGCCCTCCAATCCATCCGCCCCAGTTCTGGTGTTTGGGTTTGTAGTTTGAGTAGATGTCCAATCTACAATTGCTTGATTGGTAATCAAAGTGTTTGGGCTTACAGTATCTTTGATAATCGCTGTAAAATTAACCGTCACGCTAGCCGTTGTTGGGAGATTAAACCCAGACAAAGATATATTGTTTCCGATAATTGTTAGATTCGAACAACTCAGCGTTGGTGCACCTACACCAGCAGTTGTCACTGACCCACACGTCACATTTTGCAAACTAGTTGGCACACTATCATTCATGGATACATTGTATGCAGTGGAGTTACTCAGGGTTGCGTGATTGATGACAATCTGGTATCCGATGCTCCCTCCTGAATCAGCTGGATTTGGAGTAGTAACCACAGCTTTATTTATATTCAAGCTAGGTTCTTTTACCGTGATAGTTGGTGAGTTTGGAGAGTTTACAACGGTATTTGGGCCAGTCACTGGATTGGTGTAGCTGATACTGGCAGCGTTTATCAGACTGGTTGCGAGTTGATTTGTGGTTATATTCTTTACAACCGCAGTGATCCGTAGCACAAAAATATTTTTATCGGTACCGCTTTGACCCACAGTGTTGGGTGTACCAAAATCAAAACTATCGGTATTTCCCGAGGTTGTGACAGTAGGCGAATTAGTCAATGTGCCGTCATAATCAGCACTAAAAACTCCACCAGAAGCGGCAGCACTAGTAATCACCTGATAACCAGTATATTGCAGACCCGCTGCGTGTGTATCATTTACGACGAGAGCTTGGGTATTACCCTCTGGTAGGGTGACTCTGAGATCGTATGTGACTGTCTCACCGAGTGTGTAGCTAGTGATGGCGGGTGTGATCTTGTTGATGGTAGGTGTAGCTATTGTAGTATTTATAGAGCTCGTTGCTGTATAATCATTGGTTCCACCTGATCCGTTTCGCTCCCCTGTGGTCGTACTTGGTGATCCAGTGTTGTTTGAACCAGTCGGGTTACCAGTAGTTCCATTTGTGCTAGGTAAACCAGAATATGTGAGTGTGGCAGTATTAGGAATACGATAACCATTTGGAATCGAGTTCAAGAGTCTAGCAGTTACTTTTACGGTGACATTTTGCCCGGGATTGAGCCTATCAAAGTTGAGATTGACCAGACTTGGGACAGGAGAATTAGTCGAATTATTGGTCACATTCACTCCAGCTGGAGCAGTCACTATCACACTAGAGGTCGTAGGATTATCCAAAATCAAATAAGAGTCCAAAACATCACGTAGATTTATATCAAAGGCTGGAGCAGCATCATTTCCTGTGGCAGTATTTCCAAATGTGAGGGTGTATTCTACATTGTCACCTGCATCCACTGGAGCAACAGTTACAGTTTTAGTCAGATTGTTGACGAGTGGTTCGGCGATATTTACTGGTACATTAGGTGAGGCTGGGAGTAAAACCCCATTGATACTAGGTCTAAAATTATTATTGAGAGTAGTGGATATACCAGCCCCAGTAGTATTGTTAGTAGCTTGGTTAGTTGCTACATTGGTCACCAGAGCATTAAATTCTATGACGACATATTCGCCGTCTACATCGTTATTTGAGTTAGTTATATCTCCAACATCAAAAGTAACAGTTTGCCCAGATACAGTGATAGCCGAGGACGGCAAAGTACAGTTAGGAGTGATCGTGTTTGTCGCTCCAATTTGGTTGCAGGTAGTTGGTAGACCAGCTAGATTTGTGGTCAGGGCTGGACTGTTTGAACTAAAGCCGATTTTTGTAGTTCCATCATTGAGATACTGAAGACCAGCTGGTAGTGTATCGATGAGCTTGGTGGCTGGAGAAGTACCCTCAGCAATCTGAATACTGGTTTTATATCTGATAATCTCACCGATTGCCACCCTCTCGACTCCGCCCGCCAAACTAGTAAAAGCTTCTGAGGTGCTCACCAGCGATTTTGTCGCATTGGACGCAGTCACCCCAAACAGTGCATTGGCAGTGCTGGTATAGTTATTATTTGAACCCAGACTCGAAGGAGTTCCTGTTCGCTCGACTGTCGTTGGGCTGTATGTAGATTGGGCTGTATTTACTACTCCATTTAAACTTGTCCAGTCGATATTAGCTGTGTTGGTAATCGTCTCACCTGTGATAGCAGTATTGTTTATAGTGCCTTGAAATACCAGTGTGGTGGTAGATCCCAGTGGTAACTGAGCAAATTGAAAGTCAAACGTATTTCCAGATTGAGTAAAACTCGTTGGCACTACTCCAGTGCTACTACTGCTTTGATATATAGGTGAGGAAATTTTAGCTGGAATAATATCACTGAGATGGAGATTGTAGGCGTTGGCTGTGCTAGCTCCAGTATGATTTATGGTAATTGAGTATGAGATTGTGTCAGCTGCATCACCACTCGTTGGAGTGACTGTTTTGGCTACTTGGAGTTTTGGCTCAGCGACTTTTACCTGTGTGGCTGCAACTACCGTATTTATAGGATCAGTGCCCCACGTCAAATTAGCCGAATTATTGAGTAGTTTATTATTTGTGTTTGCTGATATATTATCGACTATAACAGTATAATCTAAGGTGAGAGTTTCGGGTGAGTTATTAGCAGTATTGTTGTTGGTGACATTACCCAGATTAAAACTAATGGTTTTTCCTGAGTTAGTGATTGCTGGATTAGTAGAGGTACAGGCACTACTGAACCCACCAGCTAAATTGGTTACCACATCAGCAGAATTTGAGTTGGTGAGAGTATTACAATTCACAAAAACCAGACCTGCATCGAGTGTATCAGTGATTTTCATGTTGGGGATGGTAGCCTCTGGAGTAGTAACCACCAATCTATACGTGACTTTTTCGCCGATTGAAAGCGTGTTTGTCCCAGTGGTTGTCTGACTCCTAGCTAGGATAGATTTTGTTATAGTTGGAGCTTTTACCTTGAGTTCCTGAGCAGTATCACTCAGACCACCCGGAACAAAATTTGATCCACCAGCTCGGGCTGCATAGTTTGTGAGAGTTGCTGTATTGATGAGAGTTTGATTAGGTTGAACCGTACCAGACAATTTTGCATTGTAGGTGATAATGGCAATGTTTTTACCCGTTGTAGGGTTTTTAGGGCTAATTGACCCTTGGAGTGCACCCGGATCAGTGAGCTGAATTCCACCAGTAGCATCAAATAATCCAGTGCCGATAGTCGTGTATGGAATTGCTAATCCTGTACCATCGGTTACACAAATATTGGTTGGATTGATGAGTTCTGGAGGCAAACTGTCCCGCAGTTTTACATTAAACGCACCATTTACACCTGTTCCTTTGTTTTCGAGTGTGATTGTATATGTGATATTATCACCACCATCGACGTTGGTAATATTGCTGTTAATGGGGTTTGTAGCTAGGTTAGTGGAATTCACGGTTCCTGAAAAACGAGGACAACTAGTACTTGGTGGATTGGAAAAAGTAACTGGAGCAACAGTGGTTGGAGAAAAAGTTGAAGCCAAAGCATCGGTAGCAACTATACCCTTGGTGATTTTGATATCAGGCTGAGTAAAAGTAATTGGCACAATCGCATCAGCAACTTGAGAAACACCATTTGTAGTTCCTAGATTAGCTCGAGCTTGATTAGTAATCAAAAGTCCGTCTCCGAGAGGTGCATCACTAACTCTCACACTAAATAATATATCGACTACCGAGGGTCTATTGAGCGGGTCAGCATTGCTCCCAAAATTAAAATTTAGGCTATTGGTTAGAGCTGTCGAGCTCATAATCGGAGCTACATTTGGATTGTTTGGAGCAAACGTATGATTCGGACCAAATTTGGCTGTGTTTACCACGGGAGATGCAGAGGAAACTGTAGTGTTAAACACTGTGCTGACGGCACTTGCACTAAATGTCGGTAGTGGCAAATAATCGTTGAGGGAAAAGCGTTGAATATTTGATTGACTCATGGAGTACTGCATTCGGTAGGTAACCACATCCCCAGCTGTTATCTCACTACCAGAAAAAGAGGTATTTCCATTGATTGAATAAATGCTCTTGGTTAAACTTCCAGCGAGAATTGACAGCGAGGTACTAGTAGTATCAGACTGGGTAGATCCTGTAGGAACCAAAGTTGCATTGTTCAAAACCGATCCAGTGACTTTGTTTACAATATTAGTAATAGTATCATTCAAGCTAACTGCTGAATTATCTGTAATGTTGTCATAGTCATCCGAAAAATTTTGTTGGACTGTAGTAGTAAATTCCACCACTGCGATAGCACTACCAGCGTTTGGAGACACAGCTCGACCACCAATCATCCTACCACTTCCACCTGCAGCAATGATTGCTTGAGACAAATTAAAACTCATTGTAGTGCTGCCATCAGTAACTGGATCAATATTTTTGGGTGTGTTTCCAATCTTAGTAGTATCCACCGTAAAATTCGTGCCGAGTGCAAATGACCCCGACCGAGTTCCCTGCCTATCAACCACACTAAATGTAGGAGTGCCAGTGATTCGCTGACCATCAGAAAATGTGTCCGAAATCAGTAGATTATTCATCGTAAAATAGTCTGAAACCTGAATATTCATAGTGTACTTGAGCACATCTCCCGGTGAAAGTGTGCTGTCCGTCAGGTTGACCACACTTTTTTGAATAGCGATAGATTTGTCTGTCAGAGTATGATCATTTGGGGTCGAATCGCTCGTGACCAAACCAGCACTATCTCGCACATCCACCGGCGTCCACGTACCACTCCCTTTAGAATCATTGACTGAAGCAGTCGAACCTCCGACACTTGGTGCCAAGACTGGATTATTGTTGGCATCTTTTTCAGGGATAAAAAATTGAAATGTAGCACAAGCATCTTGAATTCCTGTAGTCCCCAACACACTCGCAAATCTGACCGTCAGTTTATTATTTGGCGAATTTGCAGCACTTCCGACCGTTGGTGTACTAGTCAAAGCACCGCCAACTGGAGCAGTGCTAACTAGATTCATATACGCCATGTTGTTGGGTAAAATATCTATGAGATCCAAATTTGTAATCGTCTGACCACTAGCAATATCAGCACAAATCTTGTATGTATGAGGGAAATTGGGGCCAGTAGCAGTTTCGTTTTCGGGACCATTATACACTTTTGAGACATTAAAAATCGTAGGGGTTACGGCTACAGTTGAGGAGCTTCCAATCACGGTAGGATCAGTAGCAGGGTTTGTCAGCGGATCATTTCCAAAACTAAAACCGCCATTGTATTTTATGTTCAGAGGTGTCCCAGCATCAGCCAAATTACTGACTGTTCCATTTACTATCACTGGAGCAGAGGGTTGACCCGGCGTAAACGATCCAAACGGCAGCCGAATAACCATCAAGGTATCACCTACTTTACCACAGACTTTTATAGGGAGACTGGCAGTATCTACAGCATATGGGTGAAGTACAAATGTCTGACCTCCAGTACAACCGACTGTGGTTGTGGCGTTGGCTACAGGAAACACCAGATTGCTAGTCATCATAGCCTGACCTAGATAAGTAGCCCCTGTAAAATTTAATCCATCATTTCCGTCAGCTCCTGTCGTTGGCACCACCAAGTCAATATACGGCCCATAACCTACACTCGTGCCATTGTTATCAAAGTTTAGAGTGAGAGAGATATTTTCCCCAATCATAGCATTGGGCGTGGCAGCGGCGGTGACATTGGGCGTGGCAGCAGCTAGCACTCGAAGTGGTTTAAAAATCCCATTCCCAAGCAGTCCGATAACCATTAAAAATGCCAACACAAAGGAAACTAATCGCGGTAATCTCAATTTATTGCTAATTTTTAAAATCGGGTTGAATTGTTGTTTTGATCGATGTTTTAGTTTGTTTTTAAATCTATTTTTTAGCTTTTGCATCACCGAATATTTTACACAATATATAGCTAGTACTCCGACAGACTCAGCCAAACCAGCCACCAAAAAAACCTCACCCACCTGCTGACTATCGAGATTGGATTGATAATAAAACGCCCAGATACTAAAAAATAATAACGGTAAAACCAATAAAAATAATTTTTGTAACAGGTCATTGAGTTTTTTAGCGTTTATACCAAACATATTTTTTGTTTTTATTTACCCAGATTTTTTGGATATTTTCTCGATTTGTTTTCTGAATTTGATTCTCTTTTTCTTAGTTATACTCTATATTTTTATTCTTTACAAGTTTCTTTTAGAAAAAAATGGGTGAGCTACAAATTCATAGCAGACGTGACCTTTACAACCAGCTGTTTAGTTTATATGCCTGTTTTAGATATAAAGTTCCGATTAAATGAACATACCTGAAAAACGTTTTTTAATCCCCACAATGAAACTTCCATTCTGGATGTTGATTCTTCCAGCATTGCTGATTTCCTGTGCACCGACGCCGACTACTTCAAGCAATACTCCACAATCTGAGCCAGTCCAACAACCATCTCGGATAGAAACTGCGTCATTCCTTACTGTAGTAAACAACACAAAAAAATCTATTAACTTGAGCTGCGACCAAGGAACTGGAGAAACTGCATTACCTAGCACCAAGGGAGTTTGCTCATACTATTTGTCCTCAGAAAAAAGTATAACAACGGTGAGTATAGACGGCATTAGTATTGCTAGCATTAGAATAGTAAACGGGAAAATAGAGGTCGCTCAAAATAGTTCTACTTACAGAATCACTCAACAATCAGGTAGTTCTTGGTTTGAGGTGACGAGTAAATAAAATATGAGTGATAATCACCTAGTCTTTTTTTACTACCACGAATTTCTTTTGGACTTCTATATATACCATCAGTAGGGCTGGGCCAAGTGTCCACAATACAGGGAAAAATCCCCAAAACTTGTTTCCAGCAGCTACTGGAGTGCCGGGGTCATAGAGTGCTTTGCGAATAATATCTGGAATCCACTCAGGCATCGACCGAAGTGGTGAAATCCGTCCAAATGTAGGTATAAAATACTCAGCAAATGTAGTGTTTATAGTATAAAAAAAGAATCCTACTAGCAAAATACTACCAAGTATCACCTCGTTTCGAATCGACTCACTACTACTCGAGGTCATATCCAGCATTTCTACTATAATCTTTTTTACAGCCAGCACCACTAAAAAACACACCAAAGCAAACAAAAACCAAGATGTTCCCTTTATAGCTGCATCATATCCGACCGCAACCTTGAGGAAATTATCTATCCAAGGTGTCAAATCCTTTACGATAAAATCCTTCATGAGATCGAGCACGTGCTGAGATATCAAAATAGCAACATAATATCCTGTTAGAAAGTGACGATTGAGGATAAACTCTTTTTTTAGACTACCAAGCATGATAAAATAATTTGTTGCATATCACTCATTTTTGTGTCAAGCACTAGTCCATCACATCGATATCATATCACA
>JAYWFX010000032.1:0-3692 GCA_043778575.1 bacterium
GCAGATACTCTCAGGAAATAAGCAAAACTGAATATGATAGGGATAATTATTCTGAGCCAAGCTACGATCTTTTGAGGATATGTAGTATATTTAATCAACACCCCCAGACTCACAAACACTACAATAGCAACAAGGATATATGTACTATACAATCTTTGGCTAAAACTAGGAAGTTGAGATAAATATCTCGGGAAAGCAATGATTAAAAAAAAGCTACTCGACAGTAAAAACACTAAAAATGTTATTGTGATTCGAGTCAAACTTTTCCATCGTTCACTATGTTGCATAATAACCAAATTTCCTGTTACAATCTGTGTATTGTCAATTGACAATTTGGTATGACTATATCCTAATATATAGGTGATTAGTAGTTTGCAACAAACACTTTCAAGGTTAAAAAAATATAACTACTTTAGCGAGGCAATACTGTATAACTCCCTTCGGGTAACGCTGTATACGACTTTACCAGAATCATATCCGCAGTTTTTAGATGAATTCTCTCAAACACAAATATTTTACAAACTAAAGCCCGATAGTCTTTGGTTAAAATTAACATCAGACAACTTGAGTTTCATTAGTTTCCTCAAAACAGAATCAACCCAGATTCATAACATATTTTTGACAGATTTGCTCAATAAAAAACAACTCACCAGTGAACAAACCATTACATTAGTATGTCTCGGAAAGTAATATTCAATCGATATTTTTGCAATCAAATTGTACTTGCTATAAGTCTCTCTACATTGATCTTTAGTTTTAACTTTCTACTTACTAAATCCTCAATTCAACCGTTGGATGTGGTAATTTTTATACCGTTACATTTTTTGTGTTTGCATTACCTGCTCAACATTACTCACATTGCGAGCCATAATCAAATGAGTCGTAGTTTTCTACTCAATAAATTCCTCGGGAACATTGCGGCAATATTTGGTGGACTGACACTGGCTGACTTTACAGCAACTCACCTCGTTCACCACCTCAATCCAGCTGACAAAAATAAAGATCCAGATTATCCAATAACTAAACTAAAATCTGGGAAAACCAACTTTCTCTCGATTCCATTCAAGATATGGATGCACGATATGTATTTTTGGCAGAGCAACCTATGGAAAAAACGAAATGCTTGGGTTGGTTACCTGATTAATCGTATAGCTCAAATAGCCATGGTAGTTGCTTTTAGTCTCAGTGGAAATATAAATATTTGGTCATGGTTTTGGCTACTACCTGTGTTGCTAGTTGGGTATTTTAATGGTATGTTTTTGTTTTACTTTCCTCACTTTACCACAAATTGGGAAAATGCTGCACGTAGAAACCTAATCACTCACAAATCAATTGGTATAATTAGTTCAGTCTGTTTAAAATTGATAGATATCTCACGCATTTATCATGAGTTTCATCACAATAACATCACAGAAAATACCAACTATTATCCCCTTGAAAGCTATATTTGGAAATCAATGTATGGTAATTGGGTTGACGTAGAGTCAAATTTTAAAGGTAAGTATGTGCACTCATAGGACTTAATGAGGACTTAATAAGAATTAAATATGGCTTTTGCAGATAATCTACAATATCAAATCGAAAATCTATCAATCTATTTTCAGGGTGGAATTCGTCGTGGGATATTGATTTTTGCTGGCATATCTATAGTTTTACTGGCTCCGTCTTATTTTGTAGCCCAACAAATAAATAACTTTTGGAGTAACGCAGGTTTCAATCCAAATCGAATCAACACTAGCAATATTGTCATAGCAAAAAACTTTAATATTCAAAAGTTTGAGACCAGCAGTACCCAAGTAGTCCAACTTATCAACAATGAAAATTCACTGTATGTGACAGAAGATAATAAAATTAATCCAGAGGTCGGTTTTTTTCCATTTGTCTATTCAGTGCAAACTCTCAATAACTCAGGGGCGATTCTATCTCAGCAAACAAAACGAACATACATTTTACCCGGTGAACCAAAATACATCGTCGCCCAAAGTCCTGACAACTCAGCAACGACACTCAAAATCCAACAGCTTCCTGAAACTAAGCCAATTTTATACAACCAAGCCAATCCAACTGTATTGAAAAAGCCAAAAGTAGAAATCCTGAGCAAAAATATCGAAGTAGATGACCAAAACAAGAGTATGAAAATTCGTATTACAGTCAAAAACGGTGAAGACTTTGGAATCCGACAAATTGATTTCTTGATTATTGTTCGCGGTTCGAGGCAAGATGTGATCGGAATCCGTGAGTATAGTTTAGACTCCACTGGACCAGGGGAACGGACATTTAGTGTCGACTACCCACTACCAAAATCAGGATCAGTTCCAGCTACAGCCGATATACGCTGGAGTGTAAACTACCTAGACAGCAAAATGTACCTGAGGTAAGTGGCTTTCAGGCTTAGAATTTTATCATACTATGAACTTCTGTTCTAAATTCTCTACGTGCAGTATTGAAAGATTTGGTTAAAGATGTAGCGATATTTATGATACTTTCTTCATCAACAGATTGATTACTCACAATTCTTCTCATTTCAACTTTTAAAGCACCTATGTTTGACTCCAAATTATTTACTAATTTATTAAGTTTTTCTTGATGTTGTGGCTTTGATATACCGATTCGAAATTGCTGCAAACATCTTTGAAAATCCCTGATATCATTAAAGATTCTGGAGTTTATAGTATCAGCAAATGTAGTATAATTAGCCTCTAGTTCTGAAGATATAGCATGTTTTCTTTCATCATCCGTGGCTGACGCATCTAGATGAGTATCTAATACACCCTCAGATTCTAGTCTAGACATTATTCTTTGAGAATTAGCTAGTTGTTCTTGTTCGAGATAATCTAATATTCTAAAAAGCTCAATATTTCCCTCCTCCAATGATTTCAGGAAATCTATAAAACCTTGATAAATCTCAACTATCTTTTCTAAATCTTTTTCTACTAAATCAGACACTCTTTTGGTTTCAGCATGATTAAACATAAAACTCTGAATCCGCATAGCCAGAAAAAATATTTTTAGGGGAGCGAGCATGAACAAATCATCCTCCAGACCTTTTCCACCCGAAATGAGTTTTACACCTTGTTGTACTTGGGGATTTGCTAATTTTTCCTTTAACATATGAGGGTATCCTAGCCCAGTTAAGCACTACTGACAAGCTTCGCATTCGTCTTTGTTTTCTAGGCTACACATATCTCGCTCCTGTTGGGTCATAACGGTGTCTGTCTGAGCTGGTACAACTGGTTTTTCAGCAGCCATAGAATCAAAGCTGTATTTGCTCACGTACTCCTTGGTCGGTCTAAAAATTGCATAATACGTAGTTTTCAACCCTACCCTCCATGCGTATAGGTATTTTTGCATAGCTTTTTCAGTTTCGGTTTCGCTATGATAGAGATTTCTACTCAAAGTCTGATCCATGTATTTCTGGGCTACTCCTGCTATATTTATCTGGGACTCCACAGGAATCTGAAACGCATTTCTATATACATTTTTGATATTATCAGGTAAAAAATCTAAGGCTTCAACATCTCCAAACATCTCCAAAACATCATCTTTAAATGTTTCCCAGAGTCCAGCATCGTGAAGTTTTTTGATAAAGTACCTATTTACGTTTATCGTCTTTCCCTTGGTGACAGCTTTGTGAGTAAATATATTTGCAAAAATTGGCTCGATAGAATTTGATACCCCAGTCAATTTAGCTA
>JAYWFX010000033.1:0-3682 GCA_043778575.1 bacterium
AAACTACTACGTACCAGCAGGAGTATATACTGTAACCTACACAGCTACAGATACCAAAGGAAACACCACAACACCTCAAAGCTATACTGCAGATATCAAGGATTCAGTGAACTGTAGCTCAACACCTACTCCAAAACCTACACCTACTCCAATCCCAACTCCAAACAATCCAACTCCAAAACCTAATCCAACTACAACCATGACCCCTACAAATACTATCAGAACTGGTGGTACTGGAGATTATGTAAATATTGGTGTTATCATGTTGATCTCTCTTATTGTTGTTAGTTTCGGGGGATATGTATCACTGAATTTACTGAAAAAATAGGTACTTTTGACAACTCAATAGAAGTCGAAGTCAATCAATATGTGAGTAATCGTGTATTTCCCCAGCAGTTTTTACAAAAAATAGAGTCTCAACTAGGTGATCAATATAGTGATTTTATATATAGCCAAAACTGTGATCCCACAATCTCAATCAGGCTAAACCACAATAAACAACCAAGCCCGCCACTAGATAACCAGCATGATGTAGTTCCTTGGTGTACAGATGGTTTATATCTAAAAGATAGACCGAGTTATATCACGGATCCACTGTTTCATGCTGGTTGTTATTATTCTCAAGAGCCATCATCGATGATTATTTCTCAGTTATTGGATAATTCTGAGCCGATCAGAGTGTTGGATATGTGTGCAGCTCCCGGTGGTAAGACTCTTGTTTTGGCTGATTATCTCCATCCACACAGTCTGATAGTAGCCAATGAATTTGATGGGAAACGAGTTGGTAAGCTAGTTGAAAATACTGTGCGTTGGGGTAGGGATAATATCCTTGTGACGCACAATAGACCATCTGATTTTGGGGCTGGCGAACTGTGCGAAGAATTCGATTTGGTTTTAGTCGATGCGCCGTGTTCTGGTGAGGGAATGTTTAGAAAGGATCAGTTTGCTGTGGATCAGTGGTCGCCAAAACTCATCGGTGAGTGCGTATCCCGCCAAAAAGATATTTTATTTTATTCACTGAGCACCCTCAAAATCGGTGGTAAACTCATATATTCCACCTGTACATACAACGCAGAGGAAAACGAGGAAATAGTCGGCTGGATGGTGGAGCAGTTTGGTTTGCAGGTGTTACAGTGCGAAATTCCGCTCGAGTGGGGTATATCCGAGACAGCGGATGGTTGCTATCACTGTTATCCGCACAAAACTCGAGGAGAGGGATTATTTTTTGCAGTTTTAGAAAAGATTGCCCCAACCCCTGAAGTAATAGAAAAGCATGGAGAAAAAAACAACTATTTCAAGCAACGATCAGCTAATTACAAAGAACTCAACCAAGTTAAAAAAACTGAATATTTAGATGAATTTGCGAGTTGGGTAGGGGAGCTAAAACATCCAGTTACGTATTTTCAAATAGAACAAAATTTTTATATGACTCAGGCAGCTCATTTTGGTTTTGTGCAACTGCTTCATGATTCACTATTCATCAAAAAATATCCACTTAAAATAGGTGAAAAGGCAAAAGGCAAGGGATTTTCCTCGGTCAACACTGGGTCAAAGAGTTTTGTGTTTACTCCTGATCATGAATTTTCGCAGAGTCAGTTACTACTAGATGATCATCAGAACGAACCACAGAACCGAACCTATAATCGAGTGGAGATTTCCAAAATCGAGGCTATAAAATTTTTATCAAAACAGGAAATAATTGCTGATCTAGTGGGTGCGATACCTGACGGTTTTATCCTCTTGACTCACTCTCACATACCGATAGGTTGGGCAAAAAAAGTAGATTCTCGACTCCAAAACCTACTACCAAAAGGGCTGATGATACGCAGCTCAATCATCGATTTGTTGTAATTGTCTGAGACTTTCTGTCAGGATTTCGCCTTCATCGAGTATGTTTGATGTGTTGTCTGAAAGTGTGAGCTTTATGAGGTAGGTATTTGATTGTTCTAGCACAGCCTGTATTTTAGCTATAGACGAGTCAATTCGCTGGAGTTTTTGCTCAATTCCTCGGGTTGCTTCCAGTTGTTCTTTTTTCAAGTTGATTGCCTGTGTGTATTCTTTTTGACCTTGTGGGTCGGTGGTTTTTGCTAGTTTACTGTCTAAATCCAAAATCTCCGACATAATTGATTCGGAGTTATCGTGCCTCAAATAATTCCTAGCAACTAGCTCTTGTCTGCTCAGTGCGATCAGTCTATCCAGCACTGGCGGTAAAAACTTTTCTATAAAGACAATATGTGAGGATCTTTGTAGGCTAATGTTTGTTATGGTAGTTTGAGTTTTTAGCAGGATCTCACGGATACTGAGTAAGTCTTTTTGCACTTCTGGTTCTTTATTTGATGATGGAATCTCCTGCTCTACCAGACTAATTAATTGCTTGATGGTACTTGGTAGTAGAAACGGAACCTGTTTGCTTTGTAGTTTTAGTATTTGCTGTAGATAGGTATCGTCGCTGAGATCTTGCCAGACTAGCAGGCCTACAGTAATCAACGAAAGCGGAACAACAATCACTATGGCAGAGGGAACTATCAACCCAACAACTACGCCGATACCCAGAGTAGATAGTTTTAAAGGCTCAGCTAGAGAATGAGTCAGAACGGTGTAAAATTGGGGTAAACCCTGAATCATAGTATATCACCAATAAATGTATTAGATTATTCTACGATTGTAGCATCGACTGTATTTGATGAGCTTTTTAGCCCCATTTGCTCTTTGTATTTGAGTAGTAGTTCGTCAGCTTGCATGAGTTTTGCTTCTTTTTCGATGCGAGATGCTTGGAGTGCTGGAGCTGAATTACTCATCGATGCTGCAAATGTGCCTTGGTTGACTGAGGTTTGCTGTTGGAGTTTGGCGAGCATTTCCTCGGTTGAATTTGATACGCTATCGATATTTATACTGGCTGAAGCATCAGTGACCTCAGCAATCTGTCGCTGCATTTCTGAAAACCTATGCTCCTCAATCGCTCCCTTGATTTCTTTGATTTGGGTATTTATTTGTTTGACTTTTAGATCCCTGAGATCAGTAGTTTGTTTGAGGTTTTGTTGAGCTAGGTCTAGGTCTTTTCCTGTTTTTCCCTCTTTGGTTTTGATATCTTGGAGTTGGACTACTAGGGTTCGAGCAGCTTCTTCATCGCCTAGTTTGAGGGCAGCTTTTACTTGGGAATCTAGTGTCTGATTGTCCTCCATGTATTTGCCGAGTTGTTTTTGTAGCATGATAACTGCTCCATGGGATCGAGCAACTGATTCGTTGAGTTTTGGTATTTGGGTCTGAATCTCCCTGATATTGTGCTCGAGAATCAAAACTGGATTTTCAGCTGCTGTCAGAAAACGATTAAAAAAAGATTGTATTATACGACCGAGACGTGAAAACATAGTAACCAGATACAAATACGTCTTGTGTATTTCGTCAAAGAGAATCACCGCCCTAAAGGTTGTTTAGATGATTGCATTCATGACTGCCTGATAGGATGGCTTTTGTGCCCCAGCCGAATTTACAATCCCAAATGCGTTTTCACAGGGTGCTGATAGTTGGTCGTTGTCTTGGTATTGATAGACAAAAATCAGATTAGCTCCACCGTTTCGGCTTTGCTGGATATATTGGGGAATATAGTTTGCTTGGTCGACTGCTGTAAAACGTACAATATCTGTGCACATCCCGATTTCAGTGACATTTACGGGTTTGTTGT
>JAYWFX010000034.1:0-10014 GCA_043778575.1 bacterium
CTATCTACAGCCAAATCATTATCAACGTTTACTTTCCCTAGAGGAATAATAACAGTGGCTCCTACTGGTAAATTAGCTCTTAAAATATACGGTACAGGATGTTGATCAATTCTGATAATTGGATGTACATCTTTTTCAGATCCCTGTGCATCCTGAAATGCATAACGTGTATCACCAATTTGTATAGTGCCTCCTCCCTTCGGTAACTCTAATTCATATGCTCTCGCCCTATGATTAACTGTATTTATATTGAGCAAAATAGGTTTTGTATTTGGTGCAACATAATAAAACATTCCCATCATACCATCTTGGTTTGGATTATACTCTCCTTTTGTTAAAATACTTGGATCAGATTTGGTAGTGCTGCTGATTAATCCATAACTCAAAGAAAAATAGATTGGTTCTCCAACAACTAAATTAATCCGGTCGCCAAGTTTGATTCTACTACCAAGTGAAATACTATCTTCTGAATGAGCTAATCCATTAGCTACAATAGATGATGGGTTTAGACCACTATTTTCGACGCATGTAAAAGTTCCGTCATAATTTTTTTTGAGAACCAACTGTACCCTGCTTATAGATAGACGCCCTAGGAGATTGATTCTTACATCAATAAATTGTTTACCACTTCTTCGGGTACTTAGATTCGTATCTGAGCAATCTCTACCAATTGCGATGAACTTACCTGATTCTAAAGTCACTAAAAGATTGGTTAGTTTAGTGCGTTCAAGTACATTTTCCTCGCATTCATCAATATAGAAGTTAATTGTTCTAGGAAAAGGTACTTGTGGTATTGTTTTTGCTTTTTGGAGATATTCCATAATCAATTCAAGTAATGATAACAGCACAAAAATTGCTCGAAGTCAAAGGCAGAATAATCGTTAGACCTGTCCTATAAGTTAAATAACTGGAATAATTTCTGAATTGTTTTCCATAGGATAGAGTTATTCTACAACCATTGTTTAGAGTGATTGAGAGTTAAAATACACCTGAGTTAGAAGTTTGACGAAAAGAAAATAGCTGAGAAAAGTCCCAGATATTATGCTAAAGGCTCTCATCTTTGATTCGTATTTTGATAAACATCGTGGGGTAATCGCCTATATTCGAATTTTTGAAGGTGACCTCAAAGCTGGAGATACCATCAATTTCTTAGCCACAGGAGGAAAGGCAGTTGCTATGGATGTCGGTTTCTTTACTCCAGAAATGACAACAACCAAAACTATTTCAAACGGTGAAGTAGGGTATATTGTAACTGGTCTAAAAGAGCTGGACATGGTAAAGGTCGGTGATACAGTCTGTAGTACAAACGACAAAACAATCGCCCTACCCGGATATACCGAAGTCTCTCCAAAAGTATTTTCAAGTATTTTCCCTACTGATGCCGACGATTATCCAAAACTCAGAGATTCCATCCAAAAACTCAAATTAAATGACGCCTCACTGACCTTTGAGCCTGAGCATATCCCGACTATTGGGTTTGGTTTTAGATGTGGGTTTTTAGGACTACTTCATATGGATATTGTACAGGAGAGGTTGAGTCGTGAATTTGATTTGGATTTGGTACTGACTACACCAAGCGTCGAATACAATGTAGTTTTGACACTAGGTAGCGAGCTCAAAAAAATCCATAGCCCATCCGAACTTCCTGATCCGTCACTCATCAAGGAAATCCAAGAGCCATGGATCAAAATAGAGATCATCACACCCGAAGAGTATATCGGCAAGATTATTGAGCTCATTACTGCACGTCGTGGCTCATACCATGCATTCCGCCCCCTTTCAGCTGGTCAAATGGAAGTCAGTGGTGAGATGCCACTAGCTGAGATGATCGTAGATTTTTATGACGACCTCAAATCTGGAACCAAAGGATATGCTACCATGAGTTATGAATTAATTGGATTTCGCAGAGATGATTTAGCAAAGATTGATATCCTCGTGAATCACAAAATAGTCGACCCACTTTCCACAATTACCCACAAATCTAATGCTGAAAACCGAGGTCGCCACGTATGTGAAAAACTCAAAGAACTCATCCCACGACAACAATTTGAAATAGCTATTCAGGCAGCAATTGGTGCCAGAGTAGTAGCCAGAGAAACAATCAAACCCTTTAGAAAAGACGTCACCGCAAAACTCTATGGTGGAGATATGACGAGACGAATGAAACTCTTAGACAAACAAAAAGCTGGAAAGAAAAAGATGAAGATGGTCGGAAACGTAGAAATCCCCCAAAGTGCGTTTTTAAATGTGTTGAAGAAATAGTGCAGTAACATGAGATTATAAATTGACAATCATCACCTTTTCCCGCAGCGTGCTCTGATGTCATCTGAACTAAAAACTGAGGTCACACCTCAAACTCCTGAGCAAACAAATATCGAAATCAAACCAAAACAGATCATCAAAAAGCCTCCTGTACTCGTCTCCAAAACCCAAGAAGAGATAAAAAAGCTCAGTAAATTGCTGAAATGTCCAGTTCTCTCGTACTACAAGCCAGTTAATGGAAATATCTGGAGTCAAGATTTGTATGCAATTTTAGAGTGTCTCAAATCTATCGGAAAAGTAAAAAAGCTCGCCCTCTATATTCGTTCAAACGGCGGAAATGGGATGGTTAGTTTACGGATGATTCATTTGTTACGGTCATTTTGTGATGAATTAATTCTCCTTGCTCCATCTGAATGTGCTAGTGCTGCGACTATGCTAGCCCTAGGGTGTAACGAAATATATATGGGACCACTTTCTAGTTTATCGCCAGTTGATAGTTCATTGACTCACGCACTCAGCCCAGTGGACAAAGTAAACAATTCAGTATCTGTATCGCTAGATGAACTCTCAAGAGTGATCCGCCTGTGGAATGAAGCCGACAAAAAACCAACCAAAGAAGACGCAACCAAAATCATCGAAAAAACTGACAAAAATAGTTCCGATAACCCATACAAATATCTATACGAATACATTCATCCATTAGTTTTTGGAGCAGTTGACAGGCACAGTTCGCTTTCTATCAGGCTGTGCGAAGAGATACTCAGCTACCATTTAAGCGACAAAGAAATCATCAAAAAGATTAGTCACAGCCTCAACTATGATTATCCAGCTCATGGCTATCCAATAACCATGCACGAAGCTCAGAAAATTGGTTTAAATGTATTTCCACTCGCTCAAGAATGTCTCGAGATAGTAAACAAGCTTCAGCTTCTGTACAGCGAAATGACCGAAGAAAAAATCACTGACTACGATAACGCCAACTACCACGATAACTCTATATATTCAGTAATAGAAACCAACGATCAGCAAATTGTTTATACACAAAACTATGACAAATACTACCGTGAAGCAGAAAAACGATATATTGCACTCAATGACTACTCTGGTTGGTTTAAGTATACCCAGCGAAAAAACTCGACAAACTACTCAAAAGTAAAAGTCTTTTTTTAGTCAGTATGGTAGTTGTTGGGATTGACCCCGGGACAGCCACAGTGGGGTATTCGTTTGTCACAGGCACTAAAAAAGATCCTAATATATTAGATTTTGGTGTGCTTCAAACTCTACCTCAACCTGCAGACATGATGCCTCAGAGATTGTTGGAAATAGCCCAAGATTTAGAGCAACTACTAGACATTCACAAACCTACGCACGCAGTCATTGAGGAATTATTTTTTTTTAAAAATGCCAAGACGGTTATTTCTGTCGCTCAGAGCCGTGGTATGATACTGTATTTGCTAGCAAAACGAGGAGTTTCTATACTTGGTCTGACACCTCTCCAAGTCAAATTGAGTTTATGTAGCTATGGCAGAGCAGACAAAAAGCAAGTCCAATCGATGGTGCAAAAAGTATACAAGCTACAAACACTGCCGACTCCAGATGATGCCGCAGATAGCTTAGCTATGGCTTGGTGTGGTCTCAGGTAACCCTATCATCGGCATAATTTGATATAATTGATTGAGTTTTTCTACAGACCAGCTCTGTCCATTAAACCTGTGAATACCAGAATCGACTTCAAGGGAAGTGATAAGCTGTTCGGAGAGATGAGTACTACCATTGGAAAGGATGCTCATAGTTGTAATCTTTTTTTCATTGCATTTTTGTTTGTGCTCGATTGCTAAACTACGGCTCAATTCAACAATAGAAGATCGTGCGATATGAAGATGAATAAAATCCAACGACCCAGAACTGCCAACAATTTCAGCTAAAATAAATATGATATGATTTGCATCTTCACTCAAAAGCTGATCTCTATGAAAAATAAGTGAATTAATCTCATCAAAGAAACTAGGCTGTGTAACATCAAAATAGGTTATACATGATCGTATATTGTGCATATAACAAGGTTGAGAGAGTAAAGTTTAGAGGAATCGATTCAAAAATGAATTCTGTTTACCCTACTAGTAAACTTTAATTTTCAAACTTTTGCAATATTGACAGCAGAAGCAAAACTCGTTTATAGGTGTAGTGTGTTTACTATCGACTCTCAGTCTACAAAACCTGATGTACTCTCGCATCTGGGCAGTGTTTCTAAAATTACTGGTGATTTAGTCATCGAGTTGTCTGATTTACCGAGATTTTTAGAGACAAAGCCAGCGTTTCATATTTTCAAGTTCCAACTCCAAAACTACCCGAGACCTATCAAATGGACTTCTCAAGATATATCTGTAATGGAGTTTCTACTCGATTGTGAAGCAGATATTTTGACTAGTGCAGCCAGTCTGACACTCCCAGACATCAATCGAGAATTAGTGAAATTTAAAGAAAAGCTTGGAATGGTTAGGGGTAAACCTAAAGGGGATATAGAAACTACCATTCAGAACTTAGATTCGTGGGTAGAAAAAATTGAAAACACCAAGCACGCCCTCATCCAACTCAAACAACAGAATCAACTTATTTCAACTAGTGAAACCCAAGAGCAAAAGCAAAGTACAGAAGAAACAAAGAAAAATATCATAGAAGTTATCCGTGAATTTATCTCATCACACAAAACTGCACAGGTGTTGACTTCAGCTGCGGCTATCTCATCATTTTTCGTCCTAGCAATCGTGTTATTTCCTACCAAAGTCTTTACTCTTGAGGTGCGACCATTGACTTTTGAGGATTCTGTAACCATGGAGATTCCCCTCGACACCTATACAAAAACTCAAGTTAGCTTGGAGGCCACAGGATCGCTGAGACCAACAGGAAATAGTGATGGTACAAACAGACCAAGTGGCAGAGCATTTTTAGTGAATAACAGCAATGAGGAGGTGCAGCTAACCAGTGGTAATTTTAAGTTAGTAAATTTTGATACAGGTGCTAAATATATTCATGTAAAAGACGCCACTCAGTCAGATAATTTTGTCATCCCAGCCAACAACGCAAAAGTTGGAGACCGACTTGAGATTACCATAGTTGCAGAACAAGATAACCAAGACTATAACCTAACTGATAATGTAAAACTGGAAATTACCAACCTAATTGACCAAAGAGCCTGTGGAAATTGCTTTGCCGTTACCAGTAGCTTCATAAAACCTAGTGAAAGTAAAGGTCAGAAAGTTATTACCACAGCTGACCAAGCATTGCTTCGAAATAACCTTAACTCCCAAATCGCTGAAAAAAGAATCAACGAAATAAAAAACCTATCGAGTAGCAAAATTTTGACTAACCCAAACTGGTTTAAAAATCTGGCAACTGACTATCAGTTTAGCAATGAAATTGGTGCTCAATCAGACGAGTTTTCACTCAAAGAACGGACGAGTATGGATTTGTATTCACTACCTCAGCAATACATCACCGAGGAAATCAAAAAAACAAACAATGAAGCGACAAATATTACAGATATCGTAGTGGTTTCCAGTGATGAAAATGTCAGTAATATATTAGAAAAACCTGTGGGCGAACAAAAACTCAACATCAAATTTTTCTATACATACACCAAACAGATGACACTAGACAAAAACATCATCGCCAAAACCCTCAGCCAACAACAGTTCGAAGATGCTAGGTCAGATATCAAGAAAAAATACCCTACTGTACGCGACATCCAACAGCGAGATATGGGCTTATCTATACCCGGAATTCCCGCTAGAGTAGATGTAAAGGTGAATGAATAAGAATTTTGACAACTCGAGATTGCTTGAGCAGCATACGTAAATGATAACACAGCAAGAGATCAACGAATGTACTAGCACATACAAAAATTTAGTTGATGGTCTACACTATGATGATTTATTGAAAGAACGAGACATCCTCCAAAGCGAACTAGAACAGCCAAATATGTGGGACAACCAAGAAAAATCAACTGCAGTTAGTAGATCATTGCGAAACGTAGAAATTAAGATAAAAAAGATACAAGCATTTATAGAGGATATTGAGAATCTTGAGATAGCCTTTGAATTAAACGATGAAGCACAAGTGCAGATCTTGCAGAAACAGTGTACAATCAAGAGGGAATCTCTACAGGTAGAATCATTTTTGACAGGCAGATTTGATGATCAAGGTGCAATTTTGTCGATTCATGCTGGAGCTGGAGGTTTAGATGCACAGGACTGGGCTCGGATGATTAGCCAGATGTATCAAAAGTTTTTTACCAACGAAAACTGGGAGTATAAACTCATTAGTTTGTCCGAAGGAGAAGATGGCGGCTATAAATCAGTGAGTTTTGAGGTAGAGGGTGATTTTGTCTACGGCTATCTAAAGGAGGAAGCTGGTGTCCATAGATTAGTGCGTATTTCCCCATTTAACAGCGGCAAGACTCGTGAGACATCTTTTGCACTGGTGGAGGTGCTACCAAACAATTTAGGGAACAGTGTAGATGGTCTAGAAATCAATGAAAAAGATCTGAAGTGGGAATATAGTATGTCTAGCGGAAAAGGTGGTCAAAGCGTTAACACAACATACTCAGCTGTCAGACTGGTGCATTTACCAACTGGCATCGCTGTAACCTGTCAAAATGAGCGAAGCCAACTCCAAAACAAACAACAATCCCTAAAATACTTAAAAAATAAACTAGCTGCACTCGAACTCAAGAAACACAAAGATATGCAAAATGAACTCAAAGGTGGTTTTGTGTCCGCTGAATGGGGTAGCCAAATCCGTTCCTACACGCTACACCCCTACAAACTCATCAAAGACCACCGCAGTACATGGGAGACGTCAACTATCTCAGATCTACTTGAAGACGGCAAACTCATGGATGTAATCTGGTCAATAAAAAAGATGGTTTAAGGAGTTTTATCTGAGGATTCCAGTATACTAACATTTGACCATAGTGATTGAATTAGATTCATATTATTTTGATTTAATTCGAATTCTTCACAATTCTTGGTATCAAGAGATACGAGTTGTTTTGCTACTGCAATTGTAAATCGTTGCTCGCTGGTCGAATCTTGGGTTAATTCAGTTTTGGAAAATTCAGACACACTTTTACCTATCCTATCGTCGTACAAATCTGCGTTGATCAAAAAGACTTCATTTATCCCAGTATTAAACCTGTCGACATCTAAACCTCCATCATCATCGAGACTTCCTACTAGAACTGCATCGACTAAACCTACAAACGGCGAATAATCTTTTTTCTCACCAATAGCTTTAAACATTCGCTTTGACAAATAGGTGGTCATCCCTATCCACTTTTCATCATCTTCATGATACTCAAAGCCCTCGCAGTATTCTGTAAAAAATGAATCATAGAAATCTTTCCCATAACTTGTATTCCAAAACTCAGCTAAGTCACCCTTCCAGTTTTCTATGACTATTCCTAAGAATATTTCCTGTAAATTATACTGTAAATAGTAAGATTCTTTAAGAGAGAAAGCACGATTCATCGATGATGAAATCTCTTCCATTTTTAGACTAAATGCGGTTCGTGTTTGAGAAAATTCATTGCATTTTAAGAGATCGCAAAATTCTACGATCAAAGATGTATCGACCAAAGAATTACGCTCCAATAAGCTAATAAACTCAGCAATTTTGCCATAGCTTCCGCTACCATCTAATTGACTCATATTCTCATTGTGTATACAGCCTAAAATTATACCCTTGAGCTCTTCTTTTTTAACTTGATCTTTTGAAATCACATCTGCCAACACACCATATTCAGCCAGTACGCGAAAAGTATTCTGCACATCATTTAGCTCATTTTGTTGATATGTATTTAAATTTACATTTTGCATCAGTGTTCTGCATAGTTCCGAAAACAATGATCCTATCGAAGAGGTTTCATCAAAAAATGATTTGAGTTTAGCTTTCACATTATCATTGAATTCAGATGCTTCATCGTAACCATATAATACACTCCTACAATAATTGCCTAAATCGTCTCGATTGATACCAAGGTCGTTATAATCATCCCTAAACTTTTTTGAGAATGGAAAATCATCCAAGTTTGCCAAATCTTTTTGTTGTTGTAGCCACTCTGGTTGTATCCTTCTGACCTCCTGCAATATTCTTTTAAGCATCGATCTTGTATCTGCTCTAAACTTTTGTGGGAACTCACTTTGACGAGGGATATCTTGATCTTCATATAAACCAGATGTCACATCAACAAAATCATCTGGTAAATAACTTTGTATAACATTACGAGAGGCACGTAATTTTTCGAGCAATGCAGGATGTAAAACACGAGTATTAACTTGGTGACCATCTCGAAGTAAGTCAAACTCTTCACCAGATAAATATCTATTATTCGTACTATTTTGATAGCTCTGATAGCTGGTATTACTACCATCGAGGACTTGTTTAATATCATCTATAACGCTATTTGGGTCAGTCAGAGTCGAAAGATATAAAAAAAACAGGTTTAAGTAGTCAAAAGAATTTGACTGAGTTTCAGCCTGAGATGACTCATCAGAAATCTCTTTGATTTTATTATAAATATCTGCGAGGTCTGGATTTACTGATTTTTCTGCATCCGAATTTTTTTCAGCCAGATCAGAGTGCAGGTTTCGAACAAAAAATTCTATATTTTGACAACAGACTCGACAATCCCATCTATTATTTTGATCGAGCTTAATCAAATCAACCCTTGCAGACCCAAGCACAGTTTGAAAAGTCGATGACTCCCTCATCAATTCAGCTCTTTGATACGCACGGTCTACAGGACTTGTTGGTTTACTATACACTTGAAATAAATTTCTCGTCATAGATCGGATGATACTTGGGAAAATAGTTTATGACAATACATTCAATATTTAGTCCGACTTCCTTGACATAGTCACCTACATCGACCTCTCTTTGGAGATATTTATATGATTGGTCACGCTCTAAAAGAAGGTTTTACAAATATCGTACGTTCATTTTGGTTGACTGCGACCGCTGTATCTGTGCTCACAGTTAGTTTAGGCTCTGTAGCCTTGGTAGCTTCTTTCTCCACAGTTATTGGTTATTCTGTCAGACAAATCGACAACCAGCTCACAGTCATAACCTTTCTCAAAGAGGACGTCGATGACAAAACCGCTGAAAAACTCAAAGATGAAGTCTCTCGGTTCAAGGAGGTGAAGGTGGTAAAATATCACACGCTAGCTGAAATCAAAAAGGATCTGCAGGATAAAAAGCAGATTTCTGCAGAGACGCTCGACTACTTTGATAAAAACAACCAAAAAGCTATTTTAGAATACTTAGAAATTACCCCCATAAATGCTGAAAACTACAGCACTGTAGCAACCAACATGAAAGGTGAAAAGTATCAACCAGTAGTCAAAGATGTGGTAACAAAGTTTGATTTCGTGACAAATTTACTACGCATTTACGATATTACTAGAATTGCCAGTCTGGCAGCAATTGGTATTTTTGCATTGATTTCTATCCTAGTGATGATGAACATTCTGCGTATAGCCATCTACAACTACAAAGATGAAATAGAGATCATGAGGTTAGTTGGAGCTACAAACAACTATATTCGAACACCGTTTATCGCTCAAGGCTTTTATCTGAATGTAATTGCGGGCTTCATCGTAGCTATTATATATGTGCCGGCCATTAGTTTTCTCATACCATACATAAACAGATGGTTAGGTGTCACGGTGCAAAGCGGTTTTGGATTGACTTTTC
>JAYWFX010000035.1:0-3667 GCA_043778575.1 bacterium
AACCAGATCATCGATACCTCCATACCTACTGAGCACATCTTTTGAACTGCAGGTAGGGCAGGAGTTTGGGTAAATATACGAAGTCTGACACTGGTGACATAGGAGCTGAAGTTTGTAGCTAATCGATTCGCTTTTGTAGGCGGTCAGTTTGCTACTACAGTTCTCACACTTAAACACGTGACCACAGTCATTGCATCGAGTCAGCTGAAATAGACCTCGCCGAGGAAATACAAATAAAACATTCATCAAACTCAACCAAACTCAAAGCCATGGATTTGTCTAATTTTGCATTATTTACTAAAGAGTTTCTTTGTTAGGGTCGTCGGGTTCAAGCCCAGTTCCATTTCTTTCGTCTTCTTCTTGTGTTCCAGCTGCAGATCGCTCACTGCCAGTTTGATCTTCTGGGTCTGATCTCCCAACTTCTTCTTCATCATCCTCTTCGTCGTCGTCATCGCTATCTTCATCGTCTTCACCGCCATCATCGGGGTGATCTCTAAGCATCAATAAATAACAACTAGTCAAAAACCTTTCTAATTCAAATCTTGATTGAACTATTAGTTCAGTCCTCTGGGGGGGGGCAATTTTTAGTTCTAAACTTGGCATAAATGATTATGAAGCACACTATTTATTTTAACGCAAAAAAGCTGGTGATTTGACAACTCAGAGAGAGAGAGAGAGCTTAGGTGGACGAGTTCTTTCTGGCTAGGTGAGTTTCATGGCTGAAGCGTTTGAAGTTGTTATCACAGTTGGTAATGTTTCTACTACTGGAATCGCCGTAACTCCAGACAACACTACATTAGAAGAAGTCGAAGAAATTATTCTCAGCGACGCACAAAGAGAATTAGATAGTAGACCAGATGCACCAGTTCTTACGATAAGTGTGACGGTCGAACCGCTTGGTCAAACTGGCTAGGCGGAACCCTGGGATCTGAGGAGTTAATCTTTGGAACCTAGGTTTTTTTGTGCCCCAAACACAGCTTGTCCTATGTGATTTTAAATAAATTTTTGATGATGAGCTCCAGTTCCTCACGGTTGTAGTTTCCTAGGCAGTCCAAGACTCCTTTACCAACCAAGTTTCTGCCTACAGACTCTACTCCACCCTTGATTGCTAGGATTTGGGTGAGGGATTCGTCGCAGGTGTTATCGGTGTCAATATCATTTTTTAAACTTTCTAGCTGACCAATAATCTTGTTTATAGCTAGTTTTAGCTTTGCTTTTTCTGTGTCATCAATGGTAAAGTGTTTGCCTACGTGTACTGTTTTTGATTTCTTTTGAAAGAGCATATCGATTTATTTTGTGTGAATTAATACATTAGATTGTGCAAGTAAAAATCATCATTGTCAACCTATACCCCCCTAGGGCTTGACATATTATTTTTTATCTACAATACTGAATATACAAATATAATTTGTTTCTACTATGTCTACCAAAAATATCGTTATCGCAGGAATTATCGCGGTGTTATGTATCGGGGGAATCTCAGCATTTAGCATTTCTAGTCAAAACTCACGTGATGAGCAAAAGAAAAAAGACAACGAAAGTGCTATGATGAAGAAAAAAGAAGATGACAAAATGGCTATGAAAAAGTCTGAGGACGAAAAAATGGCAATGGAAAAAAAGAAAACAGAAGAAGCTGCTATGATGAAAAAGGAGGATGATTCTATGGTAAAAACTGATGTCATGACTAAAGAATCAGGAACTGCAGGTGACACTATGAAGAAAGATACAGAAACAATGGCAAAAACTGATGTCATGGTCAAAAAAGGTAGCTATACGCCATATTCTGCTGATTTAGTGAAAAATGCAGAAAACGGAAACGTCGTCCTATTTTTCAATGCTAGCTGGTGTCCAACTTGCCAGTCAACAGTAAAGAATATAAACTCAAACCTCGAAGCTATCCCATCAAATCTGACGCTACTCAGCACCGACTACGACAAGGAAACTACACTCAAACAAAAATACGGAGTCACAACCCAGCACACATTTGTAAAAGTTGATAAAGATGGAAATTTGATCAAAAAAGCATCTGGTCTAGGGACTTTGGAAGCTATTGCTAATTTTGCAAAATAATTTATCAATAGGGCTGAACTATTTATTTTTTACTTTTACTTTTACTCATTATACACTATTATTATGTCTACACTCGCATTTGTCACTACAGCAGATTTTGAAGCACAGGTTATGAATTTTAATGGAGTCGTCCTCGTGGACTTTTATGCAGATTGGTGCGGCCCATGCAAAAGATTGACTCCAGAATTAGAGGCTCTTGCTCTAGAATACGCTGAAAACTCACAGGTAAAAATCGTAAAGCTCGATACCGAAGAAGCACCAGAATTGGTTGAAAAGTTCCAAATCTCAGGAATTCCCAATGTGATAGTGTTTAAAAACGGTGTCCAAGTAGAGCAAATGGTCGGGCTCAGACCCCGTGCAGATTACAAAACTGTTATCGATGCACAACTAGTCGCTTAGGATAGATTTTAATTTACTATATAGAACTCTATGTCTCTCATATTACTCGCATTTATAGCTGGGGTGCTGACTGTTTTGGCCCCGTGTGTACTACCTCTACTACCAGTCATAATCGGAAGCTCAGTAGGAACTAAGGATAAAGCCAAACCCTATTTAGTTACTGCTGGTCTGGTGATTTCAATTAGTCTATTTACCCTCCTTCTCAAGGCTAGCACACTACTACTCAACGTCGATCCAGTCGTCTGGAAAATTGTATCTGGTGGGATTGTAGTTATTTTTGGTTTGATTTACCTCTTTCCAGGACTGTGGGATGAGATTTCAATCAAGCTGAATCTCTCTTCAAAATCTGATCAAATCCTAGAGGGTGCTGGCAAAAAACAAGGCTGGCTAGGATCTCTGCTGATTGGAGGTGCTCTTGGTCCGGTATTTGCTAGCTGTAGTCCTACTTATTCTTTGATCATCGCCACGGTTTTACCTGTTAGTTTTTGGGAGGGGTTTATCTATATCGTAGTGTACGCAATCGGACTAGCAACTGTGATGCTGGCTGTGGCTCTTCTCGGTAGAAAGCTAATCACTCGGCTCAAAGGGTTTGCAAATCCAAATGGCTGGTTTAAAAAGGTACTAGGAATCATTTTTTTGATTGTTGGAATCAGTATTATCACAGGCTTTGACAAGCAGGTCGAGACTACTATTTTGAATTCAGGTTATTTCGATATCACAAAAGTGGAACAAAACTTATTGGAAAAAAATATGCCTAGCGATTCAACCTCATCTCTCAGTCCGTCTTCTAATATATCTAAAGGATCATCTAATCTCAAACCTGCACCCGAAATCACTGGTATCAAATCATGGATAAACTCAAACGGAGAAACCATAAAAGATCTCAAAGGAAAAGTGGTGCTAGTAGATTTTTGGACATATTCGTGTATTAACTGCCAGCGAACCTTGCCATTTGTCACCAAGTGGTACGACACCTACAAGGATCAGGGGTTTGTGGTTCTCGGGATTCACGCTCCAGAATTTGCTTTTGAAAAGAAACAAGAAAATGTGGAGAAAGCCGTCAAAGATTTTGGGATAAACTACCCAGTCGGTCTTGATAACGATTTTAGTACGTGGAATAACTACAAAAACCAGTTTTGGCCAGCAGAATATTTGATTGATAAAGACGGCAATATCCGCAGAACTCATTTTGGAGAAG
>JAYWFX010000036.1:0-3628 GCA_043778575.1 bacterium
GGAGCTGTACCACTTGGAGTGCCTAAGGTATATGGAGTGACCGCATCATACAATCCTGCAGCTGGAGAAACATTGAGTTCGTTTGCACCATTTACTAAAACGAGGGGTAAATTAGCGCTGCAGCTATCATCAGTATTTGTTTGAGTGTTTTCAGGATCAAGACAGTTTTTTAGATTAGTCACTGTAAAACCCGCTGGTAGCTGGGATTGAATTTGAGCGTCAATAGCGGATGTACTAGATAAGTTGTTGTAATATATTCTTTCGGTAATTGTAGAACCTACTGTAACTGCATTTGATCCAATGAGATCATCTACCTCTCCGCTAGCAGTCTGAAATTTTTTATCAACTTCTATGATTTGAGGCACAAAAGTTATTTCGATATCCACACAGGCTGATTGGATATTTGGAGTCACAAGGGTTGACCACGCCGTATCTCGTACTGTATAGCAAAAATTATCAAACGTATTAGCCGTGATGAGTGACCTGTTTGGTGTGTATGTAATCGTACCGTTTGGGTTGACTACTGCGGTGCCTAGAGTTGGTGGATACAAAATACCCGTAACCGTCAGTTTACTTTCTGCTGTAGAAATATGATTTCCATTGGAATTTGAACTGGTGTTTGTGCTATTAATCGAGTGTAGGTATTCAATATCATTGTCATCATTATTAATCACATCAACAGTCACGGGGGTCAGCTGGTCGGTCGCACCTAAATCGGAATCAGGATTGAACGGACAATTTTTGGGTATAAAGACATATTTAGTCGAACCATCTCCAGCGATTGATTGATTGTCTATGTCAGCATAATAGTCGAGACCCCCACCCTTGACATCCACAGAGGCAACTGAGTCGTATTTAAAATCTGGGTCACTATTGTCATAATACACTGATGTAAAAGTACTATTTTTATTTTCAACATAATATGAATTTACATTGTAATCTGTTTTGGATATTTCTAGAATAGCCACGACCACAGTTTCAGTATCACCGTTTACAAATGTCACTGTGTAGGTAAAATTATTCTGAAGACTGTCACTTGACGTCGAGGTATAGGATACGGTTTTGTCTGGATTGAGAACCACACTGCCGCCAAGAACAGGTTGTGTCAGGCTGATATTTGCTATGAGCGGGTCAAAGATATTGTCATTTTGAAGTATATTAATCGTGTTTGTGGTTCCTCCATACACAACCGCTCTATCCACCACAGCACGATCTAGATCTTGGTTTAAATGATTTGAGGATACTCCAGAACCAAATCCTCCAGCTGAAAAAGATTTAGATATAGTAACATTTTCTCCTGTAGCACCGTGGGTGATCGTGTATTTAAAATCTGCAATTCCATTAAACTCATCATTTATATAACCAGACCCTGAGACAAGAGGATTATAGTGAAGTGTATTATTAGGATTGAGAGATAGTGTGCCTGCAGACCCTCCCCCAATAAATGATGCTGGTTGCTGAATGATCGATACAGTGTACTCACTGGAATTTGTCGAAACTAAATCATCATCTAAGACTGGTAAATCATACTCTCCCTGCCCAACACTATAAAAATTATACCTACCTAATACGTTTTGGACGGTTATATTTATCGTCCCATTTATAAATCCACCGTTTCCGTCGCTGATTTGATATACCAAGCTGTCACTACCATAATATGTCGAGCTTGGTGTGTACTGAATGGTTTCACCTACTATGGTTGCAGTACCATGTGCTGGTGAGGTAATAATTGAGCTAATTGAGAGGTTATCGATGTTGTAGTCGGTATTTGAGTGTATTGGATGATATACAGAGGTTTTACCACTGCGAGCATATACATCCAGAGATGATTCATTTACAGGATTTATCTGATCCAGCTTGTACTTTGCACTAAAACCTAGAATTTTATCAGACCCATTTACAAATGTCTTGTATTTTACTGTGGGTTGGAGGGAGTATTGATCTGGGACATAGTCTAAGCCATTAGAATCAAAAAAGTAACCATCACGGTAGTTTTTCTGAGTTAGAGAAGTTGTGGCTGTCTGCATAGATGTATCAAAATTACTTTGCCCGACGATCGGAGCCGTAGATCGATCAAACTCTAGTCCAAAAGTTTTCCAAGAAGATCCAGATGATGTATTGTTTGGTATTGATTGGTTTACATTTGAGGAGAGCACAGCACTGTTGTAGTTTTTCCCAGCGACATTGTAGGTAAAGGGTAAAGTAAAAGGTTTTTTGTCGGCAGTCGCCATACTTATAGTAGAAAAGCCTGTGTCGAAATCATTCCTCCTATCTGTGGGTGAACCCTGAGGATTGACATATCCATTTGATGAAGCATAATAATCATAATCATACAAACAACTTGATCCATATGCTTCTGCAAAAGTGTTTCGATGCAAGCTTGTGCTAATGTCATCCAGAACATCTACATGTAGTATATTTTTAATGATATTAAATGTAGAAAACATCATCATGATACTCGCCATAGTCAGCGACATGAGTTTGTTAAACTGCTTTATTAAGCTAATTTGATGCATATTTTGTTTTTGCTTTTTGTAGATTTACTCTAACATGAACTATTTTTTTACCTTGTTTCGAGTCCTTATTCTGCGTACCTAGTGACTATGTGTCAGTTTCTTTTTATGGTCAAAAATGATTGCACTTTGAGAACTCTACGTAGAATCTGGTATTTTTTCACTTGAATTGGGTCTGTGACTTTTTTGAGTAAAATATCTATCACGCTAATAGCCTGTATATAATATTTTTTCTGCCTGTACAGCTCAACAATCATCTTGAGGGGGTGAATTTCAAATCGGTCGGCAGTGTAGTCCATGTTTTCCATAATCATCTTGAGGGGGTGAATTTCGAAACTATCTGTAGCATAATTCATAGTATCGACTGCTAGTTCATATTGATTTGCTATGTATCGCTCATACCATCCCAGCGCGTCAGGGTTTTTTGATGCCAAAAGCACATCTCCATAAATCAACTGAAATCGCTTGTAATCACGTAAATCTCCTTCAAGATCTACACACAAACCCAAGGCCTGTTCTACCTGACCAACACTCAAATAACAAAAACACAGTCTCTCGACTATAAATGAAATTGTCTTTTGGTCATTTTTTAGAAGCCCTCCCAAAGCTTTACGATAATGCACGATAGCCTCTTCATACTTATGGTCAAACTCTAATCCTTGGGCGTAGTAGGAGGTCAAATCAGAATTATTTGGCTTTTTGTCCAACTCTTTTTTGAGTATTGTTTTGGTTTGAGTAAATCTATACTGTTTATCCTCAACATCCTTGCAGTGCATCACCTGAATATCGCTACATGTGATAGTTTTAAATTGTTGAGGAAGGTTGGGTTCTATATGTTCATGAATAGTCGATTCCCAGTGAAACATTCCTCGCCTGTATATAAAATAGTGCAGTTGGTTTCTCAATGTCTCACGCTGGGCGTTTATCTCTACATTCCACATAAAACGGACTATATCAACATCTTCAAGATTGGTTTGTTTGAGCTGTAGGAGTTTTTTCATCGACCCTTCTCGTAGCACCCAATCTGCGTCCCATCTGAGTATATAGTCCATAGTCGCAAATGAGTCGCAGTAGTTTCGTGCTGCACTAAAATCCTCTATCCACGTAAAATGTTT
>JAYWFX010000037.1:0-9893 GCA_043778575.1 bacterium
TTGTTTGTTTTTGTTTACTAGTTGTTGGTGTTTCCAGACGAAATCTAGCACGAAAAAGTCAGCTTGATCCTGTATGCTCGATCCTTGGGGTATTGCCTGTGGTTGGGTGTTTAGGCAGACTGCAGTCAGGAGCCAGTTGGTTTCTGGGGAAAATGGGATTTTGACTGTACTCACAAATATTCGCGACCCAGACCTGAGAACTACTAAGCGGTTGGCTACTTCTACAGGATCTAAAACGGTGACAGCCATACAATGCCATAATATTGGACATTTTTTATCATTTTGACAACTCAGACTTTGTTTCCAAATCTATCTATATGGAATATGACGATTATATATCGCTGGTCGCAGAGGTGAATCGCCTGCGAAATGAGGTGCACCTCTTTAACAACGAGGAAATATCTGAAAACGCACTGGATGACCTCAAGCATAAAATTACCCAATACGAATCTCAAAACCCGACCAAGGTTTCGCCAAATAGTCCAAATTTCGTGATTTCTGGAGGTGTAGCCAAGGGCTTTAAAAAGTATAAACATACCCATAGGATGCTTTCTCTGACTGATGTGTTTGATCAGGTTGAGCTACAAGAATGGGAGGCTAGGTGGGAAAAAGTGGTGGCAAGTGAGGGCGGCGATCGATCACAAATTTCGCCAAAATATATTTGTGAACCAAAGATCGATGGTTTAGCACTGAGTCTGCACTTTGAAAACGGTTTACTGGTGACTGCTGCTACGCGAGGCGATGGCTGGGTAGGGGAAAACGTGACAGAAAATATCCGCCAAATACGCAATATCCCTAAAGAGATTCCTGATAAGCGAAAGATTGAGGTACGGGGTGAGGTGTTTATGAGCAAGCCAGACTTTGAGAATTTAAATCGAGATATAATCGCAGGAAAAAAGATTGGTAAGCTGGGGAAAACAGGTGTAGAGGGTGTTTTTGCAAATCCTAGAAACGTCTCCAGTGGGACAATCAGACAACTGGATTCACGGGTAGTAGCAGAGAGAAATCTGAGTTTTATTGCCTACGGGGTTTTCGTAGAGGAAGGTGAGTGATACCTATGCACTAATAGCTGTGTTTGGTTTGGAGTTTTGCATTTTGAGGTATATTTTTTGTATTCCTTGTCAAAAGAAACTATTGTAGAGTCTGAGTTTTCGACAATTGCGATATGTAAACAATCTACGTAATCTAGTTTGGTTTTACGATAGATCTGCAACGAAGATAAAATGCTTTGCTTGTTTTCCAAATAAAGGCACTCCATGCCCAATAAATATATAAGTCTGTTTGCTAGTTCATTTCTATCCATTTCATAGCCAATTTTTGGTGATGTCATCACATAGACGATTTCTGGTATTATCTCTGATAAAATATGAGCTTTTGTGGTTCCGTTTTCTATCTTTTCAAAAAGTGATACGCATTCACCGAAACTTTTTTCGTCACTAGCAGACAATAACCTCACAAATATATTGGTATCTAAATAGTACTTCATAGTGATTTTTTGAATCGGTTAATTGCCTTTTCTTCGATTACTTGCGACCACATAGACTCTGGGACTTTTGGCTTTTTTGGCTGGATAGTCTTGGTAAACTCTTTCATATTCGGATAGTTTTTTACAAATTCTACTTTACCTGAAATCTTATCAAAATCTATGACAACTTTGTCTTTTATTGAATATAGTTTACGGATTTGAATTGGAACTGTCATGGTTCCGTTGGATGTTACTGGTAAAATTAGGACTGCCATATAAAATTAGGATTATAATAAAGTGTTAGAGGTATTTTTTCATTTGGTCAACTTCTCCTATATATAAGATTTTAAAATATAGTCTAAATTTAAGAATATAAAGAGTTAATAATTCAGTTCTTTAAAATTTGAGAAAAAAAACAAACCCCTTCGCTCATAGGATAGAGAAAAGGGGTTGTTCACAGAAAGTTATTTAGCCAAAAGATTTATCTTTTCATTAAGCCGAGCTCAATTGCTTTCGCAACGAGTTCATTATCAGACAATCTAATTAGATTGGCATTAAAATCGCCTACACCCTCGTTAGGTTGTTGACGCAAACTGCAATAAATTGTGCCGTTGATGTCCCCAACCCCTACATTAATAGCACCAATGCAGATAACATTGGTGCATCTTATGTCACCTACATTTGAGGAAATTGATGAAACAATACAGTCAGAAACATCTTTTCTACTTACTCCAGATTTTACATTTCCAGTTGAAAATGTTTGGAGGTCTGAAAAAGTAAATACGTTTCCTGAACACGTTCCAGACGGGTTTCGGGTTGCTCCGCCATCACGTTTTGCATCATGAAATATTTCATGCAAAGCACTTACTACCTCCTCGACACCCTCGGTGAAAATGATAGGACATTTCTGCCCACCTTCACTCAGGTGCTGGTTGTAGTCCTCGATTATGTTTTTCCAGCGCCCTGAGCCGCTGACAATTGCATCAAACTCAGCCCAGATGTCTGGGTTTTGAGGGAAATTTTTGTGTCGAGTAGTGCGTGCATAAAACACTGCTTCACGGTGAAGTTCAGGCACGGTATTCCAGTCGAGATCCTTTTCAAGGTCAATTCCTTCATATAGTTTTTCACCCTGAATTAGGGGGTTGAACCAGATTATAGAAACCAACCCTAAGGCTGATTCAAGTGGAACTGCAAAAGATCCTTCAAACTTTCTAGGCACTGGTTTTTCGCCAGCAAGAAAATTCAAAAAGCGTGCAGTTTTATCTGCATCTAAGCCCGCTTCAGTTTTGAAACAAAAACGTAACCCGACTTTGGACTTTGCTTGTAAAACAAGCTTTCGACCCAGTAACTCTTGCTTTAGCTCAGAATCACTAGGACTTAAAGCCAAAACTTTCAGGATTTCCAGCAGATTCATCGTCTGAGGTGTTTTGTCCACCTCAAGCTTCAGGCTAGTCGGGAAAGTTGTAGTTTGAGGGGACGATTGCCCCTGGATTAAAACACCCAATCGTAGCATTTCTGCTCTAAGGTGTTCCGCAACTGCGTCAATTTGTGAGTCATCAACTAATGCACCAGATTCCTGAAGTTTGTCAGCAAAGGCAAAAACATCAAGACCTGCAAAAGCAGTCGAATCAGTCGATCCAACTTGTTGTGTAAGCAGATTTTTGAGTTCTTCCGAAAAAGTTTCTGAGGCAGAAACACGAGCCAAGACACGCGACATAGCAACCATGAGAAAGTCCTCTTAGACTAAATATATTTCGAACTGTGAACTGCGTTATCTTTGATTTCTCAGAGACAATTAATTTCATCAAAAGTTTGTACAAATGATGGAAAACGCTATCCTATCGTAACACACACACTGCTTAGTCAAAGGATTTTCTGATTGTTGAATAGGGTATGTTTGAGTAAACTTAGTGATTCTAGAGGTAGAAGATGGGGGGTCTGCTGATAAAACAGTCTTTACAACTCAGTGATCATTAGTTGAGATCATACTATGAACTGGTATAATACCTATAGACCTACTGAGTTTGAGGATGTAATCGGGCAGGATCTCGTGAAATCTGTGCTCAAAAACTCTCTGGCTAAGAATAAGATCAAACACGCCTATCTTTTTAACGGGTCAAAGGGTATAGGAAAAACCACCTTAGCACGGATATTTGCTGCAAAAATCTGCAAACTTGATGAAAATCCTGAGGGTTCGATCGATATGATTGAGATGGATGCAGCTAGTAATACTGGGATTGATGATGTGCGGGAACTAATCGAATCCGCCAGTAATCCGCCACTGGTCGCCCCGTACAAAGTTTATATCATCGATGAGGTTCATATGCTCTCAAAACCAGCCATGAATGCACTTCTAAAGATTTTGGAGGAACCACCTGTACATTTGGTTTTTCTCCTAGCTACGACTAATCCCGAAAAGTTGATACCAACTGTACTTTCTCGTCTCACTAAACTCAATCTCACTGCACATACAGTCGAGGGTTTGGTTCAGAGGCTTAGATTTATTGTGAATAAAGAGGGTGTGACTATCGATGATGCCAGTCTCAATATCATTGCAAAAAGGGCAGGGGGATCCCAGAGGGATAGTATCAATCTGCTTGAGACGGTGGCCAGCTACGAACTACCAAATCTGACCGAAAAAGAAGTTTCGAATCTACTGGGTATTTTGCCTGGTGACCTGCTAGCAAGTATTTCAGCTGATTTGATGAATGGCTGTATTTCAAAAGAAACATTGGTGTTGGTACAAAACACTGGGCTCGATGGTGATAGTCTGCTGGCTCAACTGCTAGAGTTTTTACTCGATAGGAGTTTTGGAGGTGATCGTGAATTTGATTCGCTGGTGATTCCTGTGGCAGAGGTTATTGATTTGAGGCTTCCGATTACTAGTGTGGTCGCTAGTTTAGCACTGGTTCAAGTAAAAATCAGAAATCCACAAAATCTAGGTGCTAGTGTGGTCACTCCTCATCTCAATCAATCAGTCAAACCAATCAGTCAAACCAAAGAAACACCAGCAAAATCATTGCCAACCGAAAATAACCCAGAACTACCTGAGACACCACCTTTTGACGACTATTTTACCCCAGAAGAGGATATAATCTACTCTACAAATATCCCTGAAGCCAAGGCTGACAATCTCATTAAAACTATTATCAAACCAAATGTCGAACCTAAACTATCTACTCAACCAGACATCCAGACATCTATTAACCAAACAACCTCCCAATCAGTGGATGACGTGATCCAATCCCTAAATTTTGACCTCTCCACTCCACCACTATTCAAGACATTTATCCCTGCGATTATGGTTGAATCTGTACTCGGAGATCATCTTACTCTCAGGGTCTCTAATCCGTTTGCTCTCAATCAAATAAAAAATGTCAAAAATAATTTGTGGCTAGTAAATAAGCTCAAGGAAAAGTTTGGTCTGGTATTTGTCCTCGAACTAAAAGAAGGCAAAATTGATCCTAAAAAAAAAGTTGAAATACCAACAAGTGTAGAGCAGATGAGTAATGATGTAACAGTCTCGCAACCACCAAAAAGCGTGCCAATACCAAAAAAAGGAAATATATTTTATTCGATTTATGGCTCTAGCCCAATACAGCTGGAGAGAAAAGATGTACCCGTAATCACAGAAATACCAAAACCAAAAAAATCAGCTGACGCCCATTGGAATAGTCACGTAGAGGATATGTTTGATCTGTAGTCTATGCTTTAATTCTAAATCTTTGTGGAGTCGATCATGTACATGGTGCCGGGTTGGAGCGAGCTGGCTTTGTCTAGTTTGTCTATAGTTGCTGTTGGTAGTCCTAATATGTTATGAATTGCTGATGCTTGGAACAAACTTTCAAATATATTTGGTTCATTTTTGATCTCATAAACGGTGTATCCTGATTTTAGATTTGCATTGCTAGCTGATTTTTCTATTGATTTCTTTAGATCTCCGATTTCATCAAATAAACCGTACTCTAGTGCTTTTTTGTTGTCATATACGAATCCGTTTGCAAATACTTTTACTTTATCTCTCTCTAGTTTTCTACCTTTGGCTACGATGTCTACGAACCCCTCAAACTCAGTGTTTACTTGGTTTTGTAAAAATGCTTGTTCGTCGGGGGATATGTCACGCAGTGGGTTGCCGTAATCTTTTGACGCAGAGGATTTGATGACTGTCTCGCTATAACCTACTTTTTCAGCAGTTCCTTTGAGGTTTGGTAGGGTGAGAATTACCCCGATACTACCTGTTTCTCCGTATTGTGACCCTACGATGTAGTTGTTAGTTTTGTAGCTCGCAAGTAACCCTCCACTAGCTACAACTTGATCAAAATAGTATACAGCCTGATTCTGCCCTTTGAATTTTATGAGGTCGTTGATTTGGTCGCCTAAAACCTTTGATGCAAAGACACTTCCCCCCGGTGTATCCATGGCAAATACAATATTTTTGATGTTGGCATTTTCCTTAATTTGCTTGAAATCCTTTGCTACGGTTTCTGTATAAATAGCATCTTTGGATCCAGAAGATGACCCTTTTGTAGTTATTGGCCCTCTTAGGTAGTATACCAAAACACCATCTTTAGTTGATCCAGATGAAGTTTCGATGAGAGATAGGGATTTGTCGTTATTTTTTTGATTAGCCCCACTTACTCCAGCTAAAGCCCCAAAAAACAATATAATTATTATTAACAGTCCAACCAGTCCACTGAGAAAACTAGGCAGAGAAAAAATAATGAATGTCCATAAAAAGCTGTTTGATTTGATGTTTACGTTTGTTGAGGGTAATTTTTCTGACATACCACCATTGATAATAGATTTCACTCGCCCTGTCAAAACAGTTTCAATTTAGACTTAGGAAAATTGAACATAGTTTGACAAAATTATTTTTTTGAAACTTTGGAGTCTCATACATTATTTTCATATAATTATGATTGAAAACACACAAACACTACTAGGAACCCCTTTACCTCAGAAGCTAATGTTAGGTGAAATAGAAGGGATCGCTACCCCCCCCCTTTGGCATGAGTGTATGTCAGTTTTTGAGTATAATCAGTAGGGATATGGCGTATAAGGTGGATAAACAAGAATCCTGCATAAGTGCCTCATATGGAGATGTTAACGAGGATAGTGATATGCCCCCTGTGACTGCTCAAGGTGATCATGATGATGAACTTGCTCTAAGATAGATAGTCTGTATGATACTAATTTCTGGATCACCGAGGATCTACATATACAGCAGGTACTAAAACACTTATCTGAAAAAGACTATTTAATTGTAGGTTATTTCAATAAGTTGATGCCGTCTGTATCTAGTGTTGATGGAGCCATAAGGATAGGTGATAACTATATAGATTCAAAACACTGCTCATTTTGGCATAGAAGATTTTTGTATGGTTTTAATAAAGAAAATACATACAGCAGCAATCATTTTGAAGAGTTTGCAAAGATATATTACTCACTTGAATTGCTATGCACCAAATCTTTTTTTCTAACAGCAATTAATTTTAGTCCACAATCTAGGTCAAAAATATATCAACTTTTACTGGCTAAAAAATTAGGAATCAATGTACCAAATACGATATTTTCAAACGATTACACCCACATAAAAGATACAATAAAAAATCAAAAGTTAATTGTGAAAACCATATCAGGCGGGTCTTTTGAGCACAACAACGAAAAATACGCCTTTAACAGTAAGCTAATAACTCAAGATAATTTGTCTGAGCTCAAAGATTATGTATCTGAATCACCTGCTATTTATCAAGAGTACATAGAAAAATCTTTTGAACTGAGAATTACAATAGTCGGTAATCAGTTTTTTACGTGCAAAATTGATTCACAAAAATCTGCTGATGATCGGGCTAAAATCGACTGGAGACACTATAAATTAGATGATAAGTATTGGACTTCACACCAACTTCCTCAAGCTATCGAAACAAAAATTCTCCTGTTGATGAAGGATCTCAATCTCAATTTTGGTTGTATTGATATGGTAGTAACACCTGATGGTGATTATGTATTTCTAGAAATTAATCCTAATGGACAGTGGTTATGGATTGAGCGACTAACTAAAATGCCAATTAGCAAAGCGATTGCCAATATCCTCTTGAGTCGTAGTCACTAGTCAGTAAAATATACTTTTGACAGGGTGCTGTTTTTACAAAATAATATCTTGGTTATGGCTAAAAAGAATGAAATGCAAAAAATCGGTAACTTTATTTCAAAATTGAGGGATTTGAAAGGTTTTACCCAAGAGCAACTGGCGAAAAAAGTCGGTGTAGAAACTCATGTTTTAGCTTTGATTGAATCTGGTAAACAAAGCTGCAGCACTGACCTGTTGGATGCTATCAGTGTGGCCTTGAACCATAAGATTATTGAAGTTGCTGATACATCAATGGATTTTCAAGTTGAGGGTGGACATCAGCTCTCTGGGACGATACAGACAAATACATCTAAAAATGGCGCTATGGGTCTATTGGCAGCAAGTATGTTGAACCGAGGTACGACTACACTACACGGTATCCCTAGAATAGAAGAGGTTTATAGGATTTTGGAGGTGATGCATAGTATCGGAATCGAGGCGGCATGGGAAAGCCTTCATACACTAAAAATAATTGTTCCCGAAGATCTAAAACTAGATGCTATTGATTCTACTTCCGCCACTCGAACCCGTACAATTATCATGTTTATAGGTGCTCTGGCTCATAGATACAAAGATTTTAAAATTCCTCACTCTGCTGGATGCCACCTAGGCAAGCGAAGCATCAGTGCTCATATTTATGGTTTAGAGAAGCTAGGAATAAAAATAAAGGTAAACAAAGATAACTACCGAGTCACCTCTGAACACCTAAAGCCCAGTGAAATCGTCATGTACGAAGCTGGTGACACTCCTACAGAAAATCTATTAATTGCTGCTAGTTTGATACCGGGAAAAACAATTATCAAGTTTGCATCAGCCAACTATATGGTTCAGGATGTGTGTCATTTTCTAGAAAAACTGGGTGTGGTAATCGAGGGTATCGGTAGTCAGACACTCACTGTTTACGGTGTACCCCAAATAAATCAAGATGTAGAGTATCACAATAGCGAAGACCCGATCGAGGCTATGATGTTTTTATCAGCAGCGATTACTACTCGATCTTCCATTGTCATTACCAGAGCTCCAATCGATTTTTTGGAACTAGAGTTATTGAAGTTAGAAAAGATGGGTTTCAAGTATAAAATATCAAAGCGATACAAAGGTCTAAATGGTCACGTAAATTTGGCTGATATTACCACTTTTGAATCAAAATTAAAAGCCCCAGACGATAAAATAACTAGCGGTGCTTACCCTGACATAAATATGGACAACTTACCATTTTTTGTACCAATTGCCACCCAAGCAAAAGGAACTACTTTGATTCACGATTGGACATTTGAGGATCGAGCTATTTATTTTGTAGAGATGCGAAGACTGGGTGCCACAATTAATTTTGCTGATCCTCACCGAGTTTTTGTAGAGGGTGTAACTGCCCTAAAAGCTGGTCAAGTAGTCTGTCCACCTGCTTTACGACCCGCTATGATTATTCTCATTGGCATGCTAGCAGCTCCCGGTACGTCCATGCTCAGAAATGTGTACTCAATTCGACGAGGATACGAAGATATCGCAAATAGACTCAACAGTATCGGTGCCAAAATCACAGTGCTAGAATAATTGCCAGTTCTAAATAGTTTTAAACCAGTTTCAAAGAAAAAAATCAATTGACAACCATATACTCCTGAGCTTGTTTTGTGAGGTGAATTCACCACTTTCTATCATAATTCCCACTAAAAATGAAGAGTCTTATTTGCCGACTCTTTTGGAATCAATTCTCAATCAAAAAGGTGTCGAAATCTCTCAGGTACCAATTATCGTAGCTGATAACAACTCTACTGATAGGACTCTTGAGGTAGTTTCTGAGTTTCAATCCAAAGGCTTGAGTATTCAGGTGGTGCAAGGTGGGTTACCCGCAAAAGCTCGGAATAGTGGGGTAAAGATCTCTGAAACAGACTATGTGATATTTCTGGATGCAGATACTACGATTGCCAAAGATTTAATCGCAGTTACGTTGCAGCAAATTAGCATAAATCCAAAACCGTGCTATGCCCCATTTGCTCATGACAAAGACAGAAAGTTTCCATTTGAGTTGATGTGGATTGGATACAATTTTATGATAAGAACTCGATTAATCGGTAACGCATTAGGAGGATTTGCTGTTTGCTTTGAGAGAGAAAAGTTTATTGAAATTGGAGGGTTTGATGAAACTCTTAATACCCATGAAGACATCGAGATTGGCAGGAGATTATCAAGGTCTGAAGTAGGAATTCTCAATACTATCGTTTATATGAATCCTCGTAGATTTGAACGGGATGGTTTTTGGAGTGTGTTTTGGATGTATACCAGAGTATTTTCTATTAGCTT
>JAYWFX010000038.1:0-3554 GCA_043778575.1 bacterium
TTCGTTGCTTGTTCTGGTAGCTGATAAATGGTCTTTTCTATTAGGTTTTTCACTTACGTTTTTTTCTTTTAGCTTGAGAGTATTCAATATTTGTTCATAGCGAGTTGTGTAATCAGCAATTTGTCTGTCGATATTTTGAGATAGTTTTTGGTATTCATCGCGAAGGTTTTGAATGCTTGTGTTTTGACTGTGTCCATAAACTTTAACTTTTTCTTCATAGACTTGGAGTAAACCCCCTAGTTTTGCTAGTTCATTCCGTAATTTTGTTGAGAGTTGATTGGCGTGGAGCTCAGCGAGATTCGTAGCCTGTAAACTGTCGAGTCTTGTCAGTTTGATCAGTTGTGACTCTATCAGTTGGTCATGACGTGATAGAGAATTAATCCGGTTTCTAATATCCGTCTCGATTATTTCGATTTGCTTTTTTTCTCTTTCAAAAAACCTTTTTTGGTCAATTACTTGGTTTTTTAATAATTCAAATGATCTGCCTATTTTTACTGTGTTTTCTATAATACTATCTATCGTTGCCAGCAAGTCCTGTATTTCTTGATCTTCATAGTCTGTCTGTTTTAGTTGATTATAATCACTTTTGCTTGCGTCTACAAATGCCTCAATCAAAAATATTTGCGTATCGCACTGAGATGCTATTTCGTTATAGCTACTTTCTCCTCTGGTGATTATGTTTGAAAATTCCGCTTTGAGGCTAACTAGAGAATCTGTGTATTGTTGTGTTTTCGAGGCTAGTTCAGATCGAAGTGAAACAAGTCGCTCCCTAATAACTGTAATTTTTTCCTGCATCTCTTTTTCTTCTTTGTTTACTGGGATAGCCGGAGTTGGCTTTGGTGGAGCAATAGTGGGAGATAGTGTGGTGGGAGATGGTGGATATGGTTTAACTTCACGTCGCGGAAATAAAATGGGAAACGGAGGTATATTTGGTAGAAAACGAGTTATTTTACGTTTAGACAGTGGAGGTGTTGTTGCAACTGTATCTATCGTATGCAGGGGATCCTCTTCAGTTTTCCATCTTATTTGAGGAACACTAATATCTGGAATTCTAATAATTGGAGTTTCTTCTTCAGTATCATCCTCTTTATCCTCTCTAAATTTTACTGTGATTTTTTCTGGATTGAGTGTGTCACGTCCTTTCTTTACTGGTAGTGCTTTGTATCGCTTATTATTTTTGTAGATTTTTATTGTTAGGCAATCATCACTTGACTGCACAGGAATACGCAGGACTGGTCTCTTTGACAAACTTTTTATCTTTATACCTTCACTCACTATCGTTATGTTACCACACTAAGAATCAAATGACAATTTACTCTATGTCATACAGTGCAAAACCACCAATAAAGTCCATTTTCCCGAGTTTCATACCCTTGTTTCTCAGTATCGCATATGCGGTGACATAGTGGAAATAAAAATTTGGGATAGCATACTCAACCAGATAATCCATTGCCTTGGCAAATTTACCCGGCATAAATGGAAAAATCGCTTTTCGATTCTCAAATCCATCATATTGCTCATCTGAAACAGAATCCATATACTCTATAGTTTTTTTCAGACGATTAATGAGCTCATGAATGGTTTTTTCATCATCTATCATAGTTGGATTGGTTGTTCCTGAGAGTCGGCTCACAATACCCTTGCCGTTGTCTGAAGCGATTTGAATCTGCTTGGAAAATGGAAGCATATCATCGGCTAGCCGTGATGAGAGTAGTTCTTCTTCGGAGATATTGTTTTCAATAAGAAACTCAGGCACTTTCTCTAAGATTCCAACCAGTGAATTGAGTGATTTTTTTACTGTTGCTACTGTGTGAATTGCGATATGTGACATGAAACTAACAAGATTCTGAACGATCTATTTGTCAACTTTGATTCTTTTTACTTTGTTTCCCCTTGCCAACCCCCTAAAAACATGCTCAGTTGTATCTACTAACGCTCGTTTAGTCCCTTTTTCAATCACTAACTCGCACCCACATACAGCATGTTTTCTCTCCGCCCTCTGGCTCGGACTTTTGTCTTGAGTTTTTTAGTTGCATCTACATTTTCCTCTCTGTTATCTCCCGTCACGTTTGCCGCACCTCCGCCAAACAACGATGTGGAGGTATTTTTATTGGATCAAAAAGTTTCTATCAAACCGGGTCAAGTAAGTGATTCTAAGTTTGTACTAAAGGAAGGCACCACAAATACCTATCTGGCAACCTTTGGGTACGACAACAAAAACACTACAGAGATCACTATTGATTCAGCTAGCTCAAACTACTTTACTCCAAAGTCAGAGTTCAAAACCCAGACGACATATTTCAAGACGGGTAGGGTAGAGAAGGCTTTTACTGCAGAGATCAAATGCGGAACGAAACTATCTTGGACTGTAATTCCACCCAATGGAAAACCTAGCACTGCAAAGGTGGATGCTCCTCGCTGCGGGGCACTTCTCAATGACTCAAACGGCAATCCACTTCCAAGCTCTAGCTGTGAAAATCCTGAAGGGTGGATAGAGGATGAGACGGGGCAAACTCAGACTAGCACAAACTACTTTATTCCCAAAAGCCCATATATTCCCACCAGTCACACACCAAAAGATAATCCAGATTCATTTAAGACTGCGAGCTGTGGTTTTACTCAAAAGATTCGCTACATAGACCCTAAAGATGGAAACAAATTAAAGACTGTCGATAATGCAATCATACTCCTAGATGCACTCAATGACACGAACACTAAAGATGGCAAAGAAATCAAAGATACCAAACAAGCAAAAAAAGACGGTTACAAATATGTAAACAAAGGAAATGACTTTAGGGCATATTTCCCTGAAAATCCAAACAGTGGATGGAAATTTGAAAATGATGGCGGTGAATCAATTACCGTAACCAAAGTCAGCATATCAGGGAAACCACTCACAACTTCACCAAATCAAGTTGTCATAGATAAAAACACCATCACCTACAAAAATATTTTACCAAGTATAGATTTGCAGTATCAGGTAGACAATACGGGAGTTTCAAAATTCTTCATATTGCGTGACAAAACAGCACTCAGCGCTGATCTCAGCAAAATTGAGTTTGAAATCAAGTCTGACAAAAAGCTCACCAAATCCAACCCTCTTAAAGAACAAATAACCACTGAAACTGACACTAAAACAACTGCTAAAGGAAAACAAACTCCGAATTCCAAAGTTCTCAAGAAAATAAGGAACAAGGCATCTGGGACAGCAAATACTCCTAGTGATGATATTAAAAATGAGGATATTACATCTCAGATAGACTCTCTCAATGAAATAAAAACTACCACCAAACCAGAAGATGAAAATGACAAAACCAAGAAAGCTGACAAACAACTCAAAAAAGATTTGGTGGATCAAAAAGTAAGAGAACTAAACAAACTCAAAGATAGAATTACCAAAGGTGAAATCCTACTCACCGATCAGGCAAAGATTTCTGAGGAAATTACTAAGATTGAAGAAAGAGGAAGTCAATTAGATCGAATCAAACTGGGCGATGAAAAAGGAGTGATTAAGGTCAGTACACCGGTTACGTATGACAAAAAGTTTAGTGGTA
>JAYWFX010000039.1:0-3529 GCA_043778575.1 bacterium
TTTCCATTTGAATCAGTATAAACAGTCTGAATGCCACCAAGTGAATCTGTGATTTTTACTGGGATTCCAGCTAAATTTGGTTCAGTGCCGTTTTGAGCAGCGTTGTTGTTTGAGTCTACAAAGATATGACCTGAAACAGTAGTTACAGTCGTGACGAGTGGATTTTTCCAAAAACCTACATTGGTAGCAGAGATTGTACCTCCAGCGACCACCGTAACAATATTTGAAGCAGTTCCGAGAGGTTGAGAGGTTGTCGATATCACACTACCAGCTACGATATCTGGATCACCTATATTTACTGTAGCAGTGGTACTCCCAGAGACTACTTGAGCACTGTAATTTCCTGTAGCATCAGTGCTAACTGTTTGAACATGACCGAGAGAATCTGTGATAACCACACTAATATTTGGTAGATTTGGTTCGCCGGCTTGCTGTATTCCATCATTGTTTACATCACTAAATATATGACCAGTGACCGTGCCTTTTGGTTGATAATAACCGACATTTTGAATAGGAGTAATCGCCCCTACAACTGCAGTAATCGTATTTGGGTCAGTTCCGAGTGGCTGCGAACCAGTAGAAAGGGTACTACCCGTTGGTATTGCGGCTGAAGTTTGATTGATATCTGCGGTGACTGTGCCCGGCACTACATTTGCGATATAATTACCGTTGCCATCCGTATAAACTGTCTGCACAGTAGCCAAAGAATCAGTTATTTTTATCGGTACACCTACGGCGTTTGGTTCTGTAGACTGCTGAATACCGTCGTTGTTTGAGTCGATAAATACATGTCCAGAAACTTGAGTCATAAGGATATCAAGACCTATTGGTTTGGCTGGAGTGGTGGTGTTTACTACAGCTGTGAGTGTCTGAGATATAGTTCCGCCGTTTGTATTTGTGGTGACTTGACTACCCGTTGGTACATCTGGATCATTGATATTCATGATAGTCGTCACACTTCCAGCAGCTACAAATGCCGTATAGTTTCCGTTTGTATCTGTGTTTACATACTGAGTCTGACCTGTGGAATCCTTGATTGATACCGTGATATTTGGGAGATTGATTTCTCCAGTTTGTTGAATTCCGTCATGATTTGTATCATAAAAGATATGCCCTGATACACCGGTCGTCTGAGCAAAACCTACATTTTTTGTGTTTGTTATAGTATTCGGAGTGGCTATTACGGTTTGTGCTGTAGTTCCGCCGTTTGTATTTGTGGTGACGCTAGAACCAGCTGGGATATCTGAGTCTGCCTGATCCACAACCACATTTACTGATCCCGAAATCACGCTTACCAAATAATTTCCACTAGCATCTGTATTTACAATAGTTGGCACACCTGAAGAATCCGTGACGGTAATTGTTACATTTGGGAGATTTGGTTCGCCGCTTTGCTGAATTCCATCGTTATTTAAATCATTAAAGATGTGACCCGCAACCTGACCAAAGCTTGGCTTATAAAAACCGACTGGTTGAGCTGCCTGATTCGTACCAGCAACCGCAGTCAAAGTCTGAGTATCGATACCACCATTTCCATTGGTTGAAATAGTACTACCAGCTGGAATATCTGGATCATTTTGGTTTACATCCACCGTTACAGCTCCGGGAGATACAGTAGCTACGTAGTCACCATTTGCATTTGTTATGACATTTTGAGTGCCACTTATACTGGTTATGAGTATACTCACATTTGGGAGATTTGGTTCGCCGCTTTGCTGAATTCCATCATTATTTAAATCATTAAAGATGTGACCAGAAACCGTGGCTGTTTGAGTTGCTGTTTGGGTGATTGGAGTCGTAGCTGTAGAGCTGTTGTTTGTGGGTGTAGGATCTGCACCATTTGCACCATCGTCACCTATCACTACTGTGTTGAGAGCTGAGGTCAGACCTAGAGGTAGTGCAGAATCAAATTTTACTACAAATGTGACTGCAGCAGTCTGACCAGCATTTATGTTTCCGATAGTAAATACACAGTTTGTACCAGCTACACTGCCATTGAGACAAGACCATGTAGGCGATGAGCCAATTGTCTGGAAGGTGGAGTGTGGTGGAACGGTTTCGGTCAAAAAGGCTCCAGTCGAATTTTTCGTACCAATATTGGAGTATGTGAGTGTATATGTAACGAGTTGATTAGGTATAATTCCCGTGGCTGTAGTAGTTTTTACAATTTTTAGATCGGCTATGTCAGAAAGGGTGTCTGTATCTGTAGCTATATTGTTGAGCGGAGTTGGGTCTATTCCATTGAGACCGTCATCTGATATAGATGCTGTATTTAGGAGTTGGGTGCTTCCAGCAGGAATTGGGTTTTCTACTTTGACCGCAAATACTTTAGTAGCAGTCATGCCACTAGTCAGATTACCGATAGCCAGTGTGCAAATTGAACTGGGGGTAATTCCTGCACAAACCCAAGCTGGATCAGATAGAGTAGAATCAAAAGTAGTGTTGACTGGGACTGTTTCTTTGAGCTGAACTCCAGTAGCGTTTTTAGATCCAGTGTTTGTATAGCTCAGAGTGTACTGTAGAGTATCGCCGCTCATTGCAATTGTTTTTCCGTCATCTTTGGTGAGCTTGAGATCTGAGGTGTCCGAAAGTGGATTTATTTTGATTGCGGTGTTGTTTGTCAGGTTACTATCAATTCCGTTGGTACCATCATCAGCCACTGACACCGAGTTCGAAATCTGAGTAATTCCAGCTGGGAGATTTGAATTTACTTTGACCCCAAATGTAGCAGTAAATTGCTGGCTGACTTGGGCGTTACCGATAGTAAATAAACATATAGTACCAGCTACAGATCCATTTGGGCAAGACCAACCGCTAGTGGAACTAACAGAATCGAAAGTTGTGTTTGCTGGAACTGTTTCCCTAATTACCGCTCCTGTAGCGTCTTGATTTCCTTGATTCATAGCCGAAAGAGTATAGCTAATCACGTCGTTGGCTTTTACATATCCATTGAGATCAGTTTTTGTTATGGTTAAATCGGGAGTTGCTGTGAGGGTATCCACATCACTTGCTACATTGTTACTGGTATCTGGATCTACTCCATTTGACCCGTCATCATTGGCAGTTGCGGTGTTGGTTGTTTGAGTTACTCCTGCTGCTAGTGAGGCATCTACTTTCACGGTAACTGTTCTGGTGGTTGTCTGACCAGCGCTGAGGTTAAAGAGTGGGAAGGAGACTGTTCCTAGATTAAACACTCCTGAGTTAGAACTGTTTTGGTAGGTAGTGCTGGATCCGAGTGTATCTATGACTGCGACTCCTACTGCATCTTGATTTCCTGTGTTCTTTACGGTGAGAGTATAGGTCAGTGTGTCATTGGTGGTTGCAGTGGTTACTCCATCATCTTTGGTTATCTCAATGTTTGGAGTAGCTACTAGTGTATCGGTATCGGTAGCTGTGTTGTTGGTAGTATCTGGATCTGTCCCGTTGGTGTTGTCATCAGCTATAGAGGTCGAGTTGATGACTTGGGTAGCTCCACTTTGGGCTGGAGAGAGGACTGTAGTTACAAAGGTAGCTGAGCCATATGATCCTG
>JAYWFX010000040.1:0-29196 GCA_043778575.1 bacterium
AAAACACCTGATAATCTTTTTTATAATGTAGCTACTCAATTTAGAGTATTTAATCATGTTCATAGCATAGAAGAGTTTAATCTTCTAGCCTAGAGCCTAATATTTTATAGTAAGTTCTCAGGACTCATTACAAAAATCCCAGTCAGACACGATTTTCATCATGTTGACAGCCATATTTTAGGCAATCTGTGCTGGAGCAGTCTAATTTTGTTATAGGACAAAATCGACTCTCTGCGACAATAGGCATCCGTCTGTTAAAACGTTTTATTTGACTTGCTGGCATTAGAGTGGAAATAGGCATAATTTTTCTCACATACAAGAACAGTCTGTAAAATACATTTATTTACAGGTGAGAAATCTGTACGATTAGATTGTATAATTTGTCAATCAAAAATAGTGATTGGCACAAAACTCGATTTGCTCAACAAAAATATTTTTAAACAGAACGATTGAATTCTGCTCATAAAATCCAAGTACCGAGTTTCTATAATCCTCGATAGTCGTATTTCTGTATGACAATAGTGGTAGATGAAGACTATGCAGTATAGCATTTGCAAGGAGCCTAGATGTCCTCTTGTTTCCATCTTCAAATGGCTGAACATAGCTAACCAGTAAACCCACCAGCATTGCCTTTGCAAAATAGCTCTCAGTTCTATTTATTAAACCGCAGAATTTCTCCATCATCTCCACGATTATATGTGGGTTATCAATCGGTTGATACAGACTGCCCAGTATCCCTACCCCACCTTTTCTAAAACCTGTTTGCACTCCTAGATCAAATATCAACAGATTATGCAATTCTTGAATTTTTTTTATAGAAATAACTTTAAAATACCCTGTGTTTTGAAAGACAAACTCGAGAGCTTTTTTGTGATTCAGAATAATCTGTGCATCCTCTGATGATTTACTTGTATTTTTAATATTGTTTTGGAGTAGGTTTACTGTTTCTAGTAGTGTATAGGTGTCTCCTTCAAAACTGCTGGATTTCCAACTAAACTCAATCACCAGCCTTTCTAGTTCTTTTTTCTTAAGCTCTGGAGTAGTTGTCTGTAGCTTATTTTGGTATTTTTTTGCGGAGTTTTGTAGCCTCTCTAGCTCGATCAGATCAAATTGAAAACCACTCAGCCAATCAAAAATATCTGAGTTAAAATATATTATAGGGTTTTGTAATCGGTCTTCAGCTAAGTCACTCTCAGGGTTTATAGGATACAATAATGTGCCTAGATTTGAAAGCTGGTAGTTAGTATTTTTGCTAGAGCCAATCTGATAAACAAGCCCCTGCCCAACCAGTTCACTCAGCACTCGCTGGACAGTCCTCAGACCAACGTACAAATCCAAACTCAGCTGCTTTGCCGTAGTAGATTTCTGGTGCTTGAGTTTATGAAGTATGTTGGTTTGAAATTGATTCACGACAGCAAACTACCCTATTCACGACACAATGTCAAGAAAACCCCATCATTTTGTCACGAATGATCAAAATCCACAAAATTTGGGCAAAAGATAAGAGTCCCGATACTAATGCTATGACAGTCGTCACAACACATTCTCAGGACTCCGTGAGTATTAGGATTTATTCGGCCCAACACTCATAAGCTGGACATTGACACTGAAGTGGGCAAGCCTTGAAATTCAAAAAACGTTTAATTTTTTGAAACCAACTTTTGCTTTTAGAACTAGGGCATGTAGAACAGGTCATAAGTTCCTCTTAAAAACCTAACGTTTATACAGATTATCACAGAAATTAGTGACAATCAATCTCTAGGTGTTCACATTTTTTCTCGTACGTCAAATGCCTTGAATTTTGTTTTTGTAGATAATCTTTGAAAATCCTACTAGACTTATTAGAATTACATAGTAGCAAACCATATCCGTAGTCGAAAATGGGGATAGTTTGACAGATGTAAGGATACTTTGTACTATATAACAGTATTTACTACTAGTATGTCTAAACTAACAAAAACCAAGACTCAAGTCACATTTAGCAGGGAGCTCGAGATGGCTGTAGACCTCGTCCAGCATAACTACCCTATATACAGCATCAATCAGTCTGTAGAGTTACTCATAGCTGAAGGGGTAAAAAGCTATTTAGATAAGCTTGGTATGACTATGCAGGATCTGATTGATATAGAATTATCCAGAAGCCAAATCCGTGACGGACACTCTACAATGACCACAAACATGTCCCAAGCCATACAAAAACTAAAGTCTTGAGGTTGTGTTCAAAGTTGAATTCTCAGACTTTTTTAAAAAACAATACAAAAAAATTATAAGAAACAACCAAATATTGGAAAAAAGAGTTGACACTGCACTGATGAAACTGGGTGAAGACCCTGAGTTAGTTTCGCATAAAGTTGGCACGGTCTGGAGCTGTAGGGTTACGGGTGATCTGAGAATTATCTGGGAATATAAAAAAGGTGAGCTAGTTTTACTACTGCTTAAAATCGGTGGTCACAGCGGATCGAAAAATGTGTATCGAAAACAGCTTTGAAAATCCTACTAGACTGATTAGAATTGCATAGTAGAAAATCATCTCTGTGGGTGAAAATGGGGATAGTTTGAGGGTTATTGGGAGGCTGGCTAAATCGTGTATCGCTGTGATGAGCAGGCTTTGGATTGCGGTCGTCAGGAATAAACTGAGCTGACCAATGACAGGAATCAGCCCGAGGATATTGAGTAGCGTCACAAATGGGATCATGGGAATCACTAGGATATTGGTTGGTATTGCCAGTAGTGAAACTTGTCCTGAAATATTTACGATTGGCGGGAGTGTGAACAAAAAAGCAAAAATAGTTGTTTTTATGAGCTCTATAAAGCCTGATGCGAATTTACTCAATTTGTTTAATTGGTTTGACTCAATCCGTCTGTTTTCTGCTAAAAACTCCTCTCTGGAAACTCCTTTTTTGGTACTCAGCGGAGTCTCTACACCACTAGACACCACCAGCCCTAAACTCGCCAAAAATGATAACTGAAATGACAGTGAGAGAATATACAGTGGATTGAGCCAAAGCATAACTAAAGCACTGTATATCAGCACTCGAAAACTCTCGATCCTACGACCCAGTCCTAGTAAAACTAGCGACGACAATCCAATACTAATCCCAGAGCGAATCACTGGAGGCTGAGGCCCAACCAAAGCAACCAAAAATATGATTCCAATAATACCTAAAAACACTCTGAGACTCCGACGCATTTGCACTCTGACAAACATGCTTTCTAAAAAGCTCACTACCAGCACGACTTGAAACCCCGATACTGCGACCAAATGCGTCAGCCCGAGCCGTTTGAAATCTTTTTTGAGTACATCTGAAAAATCCTGCGACCCACCCAAAACCAACCCCTGAGACAAACCAAAAATATCACCACAAGCCACCCCTGAGTAGAATATTTTAGCGACTGGTTCACGGCATATTCCATTGTACAGAGTGTTTTTGAGGGTACGTTTTGTCTGATAATTAGAGATTATAGTTTGGCAAATTATGTCGCATCCAGTTTTTTTAGTCATAATTGCTTTGACTACGCCGCGACCGATAATACCTAGCGATAATCTATAGTTTTTGATAGACTCCCCCTGTACACTAGATTGCTCAAACACACCACTAACCTGATATTCATGACCGATATCTAAAACCTTTGCACTAGTTACCGACCAAATCCCGCCATCTTTCAACACAGTATATTCGAGCTGATTAAAAGTGTTTTTGGTGACATCGAGGACACGAATTTGGCTAGCAAGTGTTTCTTTTTGGTAGTCGGTTTTATTTATCTGGATATTCAGAGCACAGTTCCAGAGTGTCAAACCAATCAAACACAATAAAAACACATTAGCACCGTTAAACAGCATCCTAATAATACGATTCACTCCACTGTATAAGCATAATTTAGATCATCTGGCAAAACCACTTGGCAAACTCAAAGTTTTGTGCTGAAAATCTATAATGGGATGCAGAGAAATAAGTCGGTATTGGCGTGAAAATACGCTTCTAAACCAAGAATTAGGTGGTGGATTCAAAGTAAAATATGGGTTAGTCGCTACTGGGGTTGTATTATTAGCAAGTATGCCAATCGGGATTTGGTGGCAGGGTAATCAGTTCATGCAAAAACAAAAAACTGCAGCCGCAAATAGTTTAGACCTGACAATGCATAGAGCACAAAACGGTTTTGGAGAGAATACAAGCCCGCAACGACGATTTAGTGATTTTCTAAAGGAACAAACCAATAGTCAGACACCAGCTGAAAAACAAGCAAAATCTAATCTTTTTATCAAACTCCCCAATGGAGAAAAAATCGCCTACTACTACAACACTGCCCGAGAAAAATCTAAAACACCAAAAACACCTGCAAAAACGCTGATATATTTTCATGGAAAACCAGGTATCGATCCAGATATGTCTCGCTTTGTAAAGGAAATCAACCAGACCTACAATGTACTCGTGATCTCCAGCTATGGATACCTACCGAGTAGCGGTGAGCCGACCACACCAAAAATCCTACAATATGGCTATTACGCCGTTTCAGAAATACTCAAGAGAAACAACATTGACCCTACAGATACGACTATACTTGGTCACTCCATGGGCGCTCAACTGGCAGCATATACGGCGACAAAACTCCCAGTGGGTCATGTCATACTTTACAAACCTATTGTCAGCTTGGTACGCTCATGTGAGACTACCGGAATTGATAGAAGTATCTGTGCTTTTCTAACTCCAAATGATTTGGATGTATCACAACAAAAACTACTTGCACTGTTTACAACCAAAGTAATTGGTGAAAGAGATACGATTATCAACCCTACCCAGCAACTACAAATTCTAACCAAACGAACGTACATACGACCTGAAGATCATTTTACAGTGGACATACCACTACTTCGCAAATTAGTTACTCAAAATAACAATATAAAATAATAAATGGTGTAAATATATATAGTTTTGATTATTTTACACAGCTTGATTGTTGATTGGTTTGCTGATTTATCTCACTGCATTTGTTTTTTGAGGTCTCGATCTTTGTTTGGATTTTATCCTTGAGTTCACTAGTTTTCTCCTTCAGATTTTCTGTCAGGCTATCTTTGATCTCTACTGCTTTTTCTTTGGCTATTTCTAGTTTATCTTTGACCACCTCCATCTTTGTGGGTTTATTGCTGTCACTGAGTTTGATCTGGAGATCATCAATCTTGTCTTGTTTTTGGTTGAGCTGTTGTTTTAGGGTGATTATTTGATTAGTCTTATCGTCGAGGTTTCTGATCATCAGTACGTTCATCCCACCCAAAACAATGATAACAATCGTCATGATTCCCAGCAGTATTTGAAACAGAGTTTTTTGTGACATAACTAATCTTTGGATTGATCAATCTCATCTTCTTTTTCTACGTCTTTTTCGTTTATAGTTATTTTGAAGAGTGGTAGACGTACTTGGTTGGTGCTGATAATTCCAGCTTTTTGTAGGAGATCCTTTACTGGGGCTGGCCCAATACTGTGCTCCGAACACTGACGAATCATCGGTAATAGCTTATAGTGTTTCTCTAATTTTGGTCGATGTATGAGTGAGGCCACCTCTTTGGGTTTGATATTGGCTACTATTGATACAGCTCCATTGCCGCCTAGCATCAGCGACGGATACATAAACTCATCAGTCCCAGTCAGTATCTGCACCTTGAGACCCAATTCCTGCGATAAATACACCAGATCCATCATTTGCGAGAGATGACCAGAAGCTTCTTTGACCAGTCTAACATGTTTGGATTTACGGATGATATTTGCCATAGTGATCGGCAGGATATTTACCCCTGTACGCTCGGGAATATTGTACATCATGATGTCTTTTGTACTGGCATGATCACACGCTAGAAAATGAGCAATGACGCTTTTTTGATCCATTCCTCCAAAGGCTGGAGCAGCTACTAGGTATCCATCGACAGATAGTTGATTGGCTAATTTCATTTTTTCAACGACTCTGTGGGTAGCTACATCGAGAACCCCCATAAATATTTTTTTGTCTGGTAATTCCAGTTTTTCTCTAACTCTCAGCACTGTGTAGATGATTTTGTTTTGTTCGTCCAAAGTCAGTGCGAGTGTCTCAGCTGTCGTCCCGAGTACCACGATCCCATCAATAGGTGATTTGAGTTGAAATTCCACCAGTTTTTCAAATGATTTCCAGTCGACTGAGGAGTCCTCATGAAACGGTGTCACCAGAGAAGTAAGCAACATAATCAACCCCATACAGAAACCATTGGTCAGGATTGTCAAATATTTTTCAGGCTCAGATTTTTAGTAAAGTTAAATTCGTTTTGCGTTTAAACCATGATTCTTAATCTCAGCTTCATTTATCTTTCTTTTGAGTAGTGCCAAAGCTATGACATACTTAATATCTCTTGTGTTTACCCCTCCCTCGTTTCTTTTTCTGTTCATTCTTTCAATCGTATTAACAGGCAAAGATGTAGACCCTGAGAGATTTTTACTTTGATTAATAGCTCGTTTAACCCCAGATTTAATTTCACCTCTAGCACCTTTCACATAAGTAACAAATTTACTTGGTATTTTACTTCTTTCTAATGACATATATAAATGTTGTTTTAGTTAAAATACTCCAATAAATAATTTTGTGCAATAAAAAAACTGAGCCTAGGGTTTAGTTTGGTTTGGTTGGATTTGGTTAGATTTACTTTACATTTTTGTGTAGATTATTTCAAATACATTATGACACAAATCCTGTTAGCGACTCACAACACATCAAAGATTGAACGGTACAGGACGAGACTGGCTGTAAATGGGATTGAGTTCACAACTCTCAAAGAACTTGGTTTAGTGACTCAAGAACCAGAAGAAGATGGGTCGAATGAATGGGAAAATGCTCAAATCAAAGCCAGAACATACTTTGAGACTGCATCCCAAAATGGGTATCATCTCCCTGCCCTCAGCGAAGATACTGGTATATATATCACCGATTTACCACCTGACAGACAACCCGGCAAAGATGTCCAGCGTGCTGCTGGGGTGACACAATCAGATACAGATATGGAGAGGTTCACCAAGATGACTGACTACTATATCCAGATTGCCAATGAGTGTGGAGGTGAGGCACGTGCCTATTTTATCAATGTTTACTGCCTATTTGACGAACAAACCTACTATAAAGCTGAGGGCAAACGTGAGATTATCATCACCAACACGATACACAAAGTCGACACCAGCTTTCCTTTATGTTCGATGTATAGAGCTGTGAGTTGCGGCAAACCATACCAAGATCTCAATGAAGCTGAAATGAACAAATTCTTGAGTCCATGTATCGACCGAGCTAGAGAAATGCTCACACAATACATCAAAAATTCAAACCCACAGATGTAAACCCAAAGGTTCAAACATCAAACCCAAGTATCAAATACTACCAACAACTTATTTATATGCAGCCACACACACTTCCACTAGGGCAACGACTCCTTCCAAAGGAAAAATGGCCTGTCATGAGAGCCTCTGAAAATCCAGATTTTGATTCCAGTAAATGGCGATTTATAGTTGATGGGTTAGTAGAAAATCCACTCGATCTGAGTTGGGCAGAATTTCAACAACTTCCCCAAATAACCACTACCGCTGATATGCACTGTGTCACGACATGGACGATATACGATATGATCTGGGGTGGAGTCGATTTGTATGAGATAATCAATATAGTAAAACCTCTAGACAGTGCAATTTCTGTAGAGTTTACAGCGTTTGATTCGATCGGCTACACAACCAGTATCAGACTCAATAGTGATGGTAAGCTCTTTATCCCAAAGCAAAGCAAACAAGAGCGTGAAAATAGAAAACTACCTCTGGTCTTTGGAGGTGGATTTGTGCCCCAAGACCCAGATTTGATTGAACACTCTGAGCAGATTATCCTCGACCAAGTCATACTAACAACTCATGCAAACGGTGAACCAATCAGACCCGATCATGGCTTTCCACTACGCGTCGTTGTACCGAGATTATATGCGTGGAAGGGGGCAAAATGGCTGACTAAAATAACCTTTAGAGATACTCAGGAGCTTGGGTTTTGGGAGAAATACGGCTATAGCGACACCGCAGATCCAGAGATAGAAGATAGAACCCTAGATGTGCATGCTCAACAGAAAAAAGCACAAATTTATAGAGACCTCAGAAAGGCTGCTTAGAGCACCAAAAAAAGAGGGGTTGTCCCTCTATGATCTACCAGCTGTGATGATTTGAATCCTACTATTGAATCCTACTAATAACCCAGATCTACTTAAAAAGTAAACGCTGGATTGTATGGATGAAGCGCCTCTTGACCTGCTGTACAAGGTTTTGAGGTTGGATTAACTGTAGCTGTGCCTGCAGAATTACCCAGACTCTTGAGTGTCCATACTTGGTTTCCGCTCACAAAGTTTACCGCAAATGCTCCTACGACTCGACCCGGTTGGAAATCAGTTGGTTGACTTCTGAGTGCTGGAGTTGGGTTAAATTTGTTATCATTTGAACCTGCCGCTACTGAAACGACCTCTGCATTTCTATTGAAATATCCAAAGACTCCTGTGTATAAATCTGTCACGCCATCACTGTCTAAATCACGAGAAATCACACATTCTAAAACTGGACTGACTTTTAAGCCTGCTGCCTGAGCTGGAAGACTAAAAGCTACAAATGAAAATACTGAAACTGCGAGCACTGAGAAAGCCAAAAAACTGGCCTGAACTGAATTAAGCTTTAACATAAATATGAAAATTGGATATTGTTGTTCAGGCCCGAACTCCTTAATAACTGAGTGTTACCAGCCATTTCGTCAAGAAACTCTAAAACACTGGACTGACTGTATAGGTGACATTTTGCGAAAAATTACCCGGCGGTGTATCACCAGAAATATTCAGTTTGTGAGTGATTAGAGTAGTGTTGATGAGATCATTGGTAGTGGGCAGATTTGCCCCATTTACTTGAATTATCTTTAGAGGAATAGCTGAATAATCATACAAAACTGAGTTTGTCCCAGCGCTAAAAGCAGACTGCAAAAGTACAGAACTCGCCGACGTGGTAGATCCTGATATTATTGTTACTCCATAGTTTTCTGTGCCTACGGTAGTATTTGAAATATCACTACCACCAGATCCAGAAGAACCAGCCAAAGCATTGTTTATCTGTGAAACCCCGTCCGATAATCCACCTGCAGACGTCTGCACAAATATATTGTAGCCGCTGACTGCATTGGTAGAAACCTTGAGTCGATACGAGCAACTAGCTAAAGTTTGATTTGTGGCTATCCCTAGATCGCAGCTATTTGTACTAGCCGTATCAGTGTCGTTTCTGATAGTAAAACTCAGAGAGGGGTTAAACACAAACGTACCCGGTGTATAGCCGATGTTGAGGGAATTTACAATCGATGAAGCCGCACCAGAAACAACATCCAAACCTGTATAAACGCTATGCTGAATTTGATATTGAAAATACTGGCGAGGAGGGAATATCGTTTGATTCAAAACAAAACTCGGCTGAGTAGTCACAGTTGAGTTATTTTCCGAAAAAGAATTTAGAATCCCTGTGAGACCAGTTGGGCCAACAAACGGAATGCCACTGCACGGTGCATCAGGACACGATCGAGCCGTAATATATGCCCTCCAACCACCTCGTAGATATAGTCGCTGGGCTTCAGTAGGAGTCAAGATTCGATTTCTAAACAAAGCAACTTCATCCATTTTTCCATTAAATTTGTTGGCTGTTGTACCCGATCCATTTGTGTATGCCATTACCGCAGTTCTATTTCCACTATTGGTGTTTGGGAATTGGTTGAGTGGCACAGAGAAATTTCCTTGATCTACTCCACTAATATAGAGATGGACATTGTTGGTAGAAATCGTGGTGTCCACAGTAAATGCGATATTGTACCACGTACTCATAGTAGAAAGCACCCTAGTACTGGTCGCCAGAACCGTAGTTGCTCCAGCTATATCATTGTTTTTAGCCTCCAAGGTCACCACACCACCATTCATACTGAGTTGCAGTCTAGGTGTGACAGGGCTGAGCACTCCAATCGGCTCTTCATACAGATACCGTTTGGTGCCAAATACACTGATGCTAGCTGGATTGATCCACATCGACAGGCTAAATTTAGTTTGATTCTGTGCTAGACTAACACCTGTGGGTAGTTTGACAAATTGATTGCTTTGATTATTCAGCTGCAGAGTATTATTGAGAAAATTATTTGTAGCTATTGCTGGACACACTCCGCTACAAGTACCCGTAAAACCATTTCCCGAACTGTCAGCAAAAGTTGTTGTTCCACTTGATTCATTAAAGCGATAATAACCATACGCACCAGTCATCGCAAAATTATTAGTATAACCCAAGTCAGTTCCTGCAAGTCCTGTTGGTAATTCCTTGCCGTAGGGTTGATCTGATGTCCATGATAAACTATCCCAAGTCGTAGTAGAACTAGCACTATCCTTTATATCCGAAGTGAAAGTCCCTGTGGTATTGCCTGAAACCAAATCAACACCTGACCGAACTGAATTATATTGTGTTCCTGAGTTCGTTCCCAAAAAAGTCCCAGCTGAATTATCAATATAGTTATTTGCGTGGATATCAATACTCCCATTAGACCGAGAAAAGACCAAACTCACAGCCACAACTGTCACCACTAATCCTGCCAAAACATAATTTAAATGATAATTGAGTCTCAAGATCATATTCTAGGTGGTTTTAGTCAGAGTTATATCCTGCGTATCTCCTTGGGTTTTGACCACGAAACTATATGTGATCATCCTATCATTTGAAACCAACAACCACTTTCCAGCTGGTAGAGATTTTTTATTTTCATCACCACTCCAGCTATTCGGCTTTGTACCAGTATATCCGTTTTCATCTCGACTCAGCACAAAAGATCCACTTTGATCTGGATTAACTGGCTTGATTCCCGTAAAGAAACTTCTACTTTTCCACGGTTTATCATCTATATCTAGTTTTTGATTGTCATTGAGATCTGTAAAAATAGTTGAGTTTTGCATTTTCTGGGTATCTTCAGGTGATATTTTTCCAGTAACTTGCTTGAGACTATCTATATTTGCAAAGTCTAAGACAATCCTCGAGACGCTAACCTCTCCTGTTTTTGACCAAAGCGTAAAGTACAATCCCATTTTAGAGGAAATAACCTCGGGTAAAATAAGCGGTTTATCGAGGCTATCTTTGGTAATTGTTAGGATTTTTTCTTTGAGCTCACCCTTGTCATAGTCTTTGAGATTCACTTGGATTTCAGCGTCTTTAGTAATTTCACCACTCAGTTTTAGGGTTTGAAAAATAGTTCCCTTTGTGGGTATTTCCAGTGAGTACGGCAAAACGGAAAAATAGCATCCATTGTTTACTGGTGGCAGAATAGGAGTTGAGCAGTTTGTAGTGTTGTGAGTAGAAATACTGCCTTTTTGTACGTCCAAAATAAACCCTATGTCAGCCACAGCTGGATTATTGGTAAACTGGTAAATATCTTTTTGATTCTGATCTATCGAAATATTTTTTGAGGGCGAAGTGATCTTTGATTGTATGTTTTGACTCGCCTCTGGAGGCTTTATTGGGAGGTTAAAAGATACCAAGAGCAAGATATTTACGAGTACAACCACAATCAAAATTCGAACCAATCGAGTCAATCTCACCAATTTATCTTCAAATTTATCTTCAGATCTGTTTTCAAACTTACTTTCAAGCTTGTTTACAAATTGGTTCGTCGTAATTAGTTTGTTTATTTGTTTGTTTTTAGCCATATTTAACTCATTTAAATTATTCGTGGTTTTCGTTTAAAAAATATTAGAGCACTCAACACAATCAATAACAGAATGCAAACACCAATAATCATATATCGCCATGGTAAGAATACTATATCTACGCTGGACTTTTGTTGGATAATGTTATCGATTCCGTCAGTATAAATCACGTTTGCATTCAGGGTTTTCTTTCCAAAAATGAACTTTGGCACATCAAAACTACTTTGAAAGCTACGAGTAGTGTTGGGTAGAATAATTTTCTGGTCGGGGTTGAGTGGTTTACTATTGATACGCTTTCCATCTCCGTCATCCAAATACACATCACCTTGGGGTCTGACAAAACTATTTCCTACTACTTTAATCTGATAGTCCACACTCAAGCTGTCAAAAAATGGATCTACAAAAGTGGTTGTGGGTTTGAATTGGACGATTTTAGTTTCTTTCTGGATCTCCCCTTTTACATTGAGAAACAACAGTGCCACGAGACGCTTCTTTACAGAGATCTTTTTTTCTGTAGTTTCAGGATTGTTGATGGCGTAGGTTAGGGCATAGTAATATCCTCCGGGGTCAGTGTTTTCTGGGATTTGAATATTGACTCGAGATTGATTTGATTCCCCACCAGCGAGTGCAATTTTTGGATTTTCAAAAGCAAGTATAGGGTTATTGTTTTCTTTTGGTGGAGTATCGGTAGGAATTGGCTCACCCTCATTTTTGCCAGCCACAAAATATTGCACAAAGGCATCAGCCACTATTGGACTTTTGTCACTGTTATCGTTTTCTAATTTTATATCGATTTTGTAGTCTCTACCTCGCTCCCCATCCAATTCAGTGATTGCTGGTGTGATAATCAAACCTCTCTGAGAACCTTGGGCATTTACTAAAAAGCTCCCGCCACCAAGAATGCTAGAGAATAACAAACAAAGAGTTAGAATTATAGAGGTTTTTTTCAGAATAAACATTTGATTTAGATTACAAATAAACTCGCAGATAAAATTACAAATAAATACTAATAAAATAAATTCATATTGGCAAACATAATCCCCCAAGTGTTTGAATCCAATGGGGGAAGTGTCACAAAACTGTGAAGCGAACTAAATCCTAGCAAAAAACTAAAATGCAGGGGCTACTGTGTATGTGTAGTTTGCAGTGTAGGCACCTGATGGAGTATCTGAGCTGATATTCATCTTGTGGGTTACTTTTACTGTCCTTGCTAAATCTGTGGCTGTTGGGCTGTTGCTTTTTGTAGCATTAAAGATTTGCGTAGCAGTTGTGTTGTTGTATTGGACTGCGTTGGCGACTCCAGCATCAAAAGCTGTTGGTACTGATGTGACACCTCCTGCACCTGATACTGAACCTTTGGTAATTGTTACACCATATTTTTCAGTGTTTGCAGTTGAATCATCAATCAGACTACCTGTAGCACCAGTTGCTGCTTGAGCAACATTGTATGTACTGTCAGTCATTTCTCCACTTGCAAGATATGAGATTGAGTATCCATTTTTTGCATTTGTAGCTACTTTGAGTCTGTATGCACACTCTGTATGAACAGTTGTAGACTGATCTCCTAGATCGCAGATATTTGTGTTTGCTGTGTCAGTGGCGTTTCTGATAACAAAACTCAATGAGATAGGTACAAAGGCTCGTACGTTTACTACATTTGCTTGACCGACATACTGAAATGCTCCACCAAAATTGTTTGATGAATCTCTGAGTAAAAATGCGTAGTTTCCTGCGGTTGTTGGACTCGTGAATCCACCCAAAACCACCGTTACTGTACCAGCGGTTACAACTGCAGCTGTGGTGATGGTACTGACTACATTTGAACCACTAACCACACTTGAAACACTACTTGAAGCTGTTCCATTTACAGTTACATTTGCTGTAGTTGAGGTTGCTGTGGCACCATATCCACTATCACGGGTGACGATAATAGTAGACGCAGCTGGCAGATTTGCTGGTGCAGTGTATGCTAGTGTGACACTACCTGAGGTTGCAACTGCAGATGTCGATGGAGTAGTTGCGATTGTTACGCCAGCAGCATTTGTATTTACGACGCCGCCAAACAAAGCTAGTGCGAGTGAACTAATTGCGAGCACAGATGTGGCTCTTGAGAAAATATTGTGTGACATAAGTGTGTTTCTTGTTTTTGCTATTTGTTTTTGCTATTTGAACTTACAGATCAATACAACAGATTTTTTACATCCGATCTAGTATTGATAGTATTACAAAATGAAAATAACTCATTTAGTATCTCACACTTTTTTTTACAGTGCAAGTGAATTGACAACGACAGCAAACTTCTCCTCCGTAGATTTACCATAATGGTATTATTTATATGTCAGAAAAAAACAACAAGGGTTTAATTATTGCTGGGGTGGTTGCTACACTAGTCATAGTCGTATTTGGGGTAATTGCCTTCCAGAATTCTACGAAAAAGCCTGAAGAGAAAAAGTCAGATTCAAACTCCTCGATGAGTGCAGAAGACAAAATGAAAAAAGACAACGAGACGGTAATGGTCGGAGGTGCTATGATGTATAAAAACAAGGATCTCATCTCAAATGTAGTAAATGCTCCAAACCTGAAGACGCTAGTCACAGCCGTAAAAGCTGCAGATCTAGTTGCCACACTTCAGACCGCAGGACCATTCACAGTATTTGGGCCTGATGATTCAGCGTTTTCCAAACTTCCTGCTGGAACTGTAGAGACACTAGTCAAACCAGAAAACAAAACCACTCTACAAAATATCTTGAAATATCATGTAGTACCGGGAAAGTATCTATCATCAGATCTAAAAGATGGTCAGATGCTAAAATCTGTTCAGGGTCAAGATCTAAAAGTCACCAAATCTGGAAGTACCGTCATGATCAACAATGCTAAAGTATCGACAGCTGATGTCCTACAAAGTAACGGTGTAGCTCATGTCATTGACACTGTCCTCATGCCAGAAGCTGATTCTACTACGGTCGGAGGAGTAGCTATGATGAGAGCAAAAAATATAGTCGAAAATGTAGTCAATGCCCCAAACCTAACCACCCTAGTAGCCGCAGTGAAAGCTGGAGGATTAGGTGATTTACTCCAAACTGCAGGGCCATTTACGGTATTTGGACCAGACAACAATGCCTTTACCAAACTACCAGCTGGAACAATAGAAACGCTTGTCAAACCTGAAAACCTAGCAACACTTCAGAACATCCTAAAGTACCATGTAGTTTCAGGAAAGTATTCTATGGCTGATCTAAAAGATGGTCAGATGCTCATCACAGCCCAAGGTGAAAAACTAACAATAAAGAAAACTGCCGACAAAACCATGATTATGGATGCAAAAGGTGGTATATCTACAATACTCACTCCAGATGTATACCAAAGCAATGGTGTAGCTCATGTTATTGATAGTGTTTTGATGCCATCCAAGTAGTTAGCTAAAAGCTATTAGAAATTTAGAAACATTGAGAAATGTATTATCCCCCAACACCAATGGGGGTTTTATTGCGACTCACTGTAGTTTTACATAAAAAAATAACTACGTATAACTAGCCTTCGAGGACAGGATAGGTCTGCTTTCCAAAAGCTCTGATAAACTGATATAGTTCCTCGATATTTTTTTGTGCAGTCAACATCTTGTCCATATTGTAGCCAATCAACCAAATATCACTCCCAGCAAACATAAACGTCGAAACTGCAGAAATATATAGTGCAGACTGACTTTGGTCTATCGACAGCTTTCCCATGACATGAAAGATAATTACAAATATCCCACCCATAAACACCATCCAAAGTGGCCAAATAATCCAGTTAAAAGCTCTCCATTTTGTAGCGTAAATCGTGTGGTGTTTAAACGTATTTTTTTGAAACTGGCTGAGAATTTCTGTAGTTGCAAACGTAGATCGAATATAAGCTACCTGTGAAATACCCTCGACTAGATTTTGTTTTACCCCGTCATCAGCGTCATTTGATTGTTGTAAAAAAGCTGCTGTATTGATCCGTATTCCCCAAAAATTCATAACTATCAGTCCGACTGTTAGTCCAGCACCCACCAATCCTGACCAAATATCAATCGTAAACAGTGCAGTCACACCCACAAAAACTTTTACTAAAAATGGTAGCGTGGTCTCAGTCAAAAAAGTAAGATAATCAAAATATGCAGCTACTCCACGATCAATTTTACCAATCACTTGACCACTACTACGTGTCGAGTGAAATATGGGATCTACAGTGATAACCCTCTCAAATGCCTGTCTCTTTACATTCATGGCGATGTTTTCATACATCAAGATCCAGTCACGATTAGTCGCAAAACTACTCAAATCTATAAATAATTGTATCCCCACGCACACCCAAAACACATCATAACGCTGACTACTCAAAATAAAACCTAGAGCCAAAAATCGAAAGTTGTAGATAATTTGAACAAAAAAATTAAAATATACCACCGCAAATACGCCCTGCTTCACATCCTTAAATATATACCACCAAGGCTTCTCAAAATCTATATTGAAACTCCTAAGACCCCTATCCATCCTAGTAACAGCAAAAAATAATCTTCTAAAAGAATCAGAGAGTTTCGTAGAAAACATCACGTAGTTATGTCAGAAAATTGATTTTTGTAAACACTCTTGGTTGAGAGGTTTTGACTACACTTTTCGTACTTTTCGCACACTTACTGGATACACACCTGTTTGATTAAATACTTTGACTTCGTCTGAAGATTCATATGCACTAGCAACCATCGGAATGTCACCATTTTTAACCGTTTCCCACAGAGCTGGTGTCACGATCAAATAGTCAATATTTCTCCAATCCCCCTGCAAAATACCGTCGCGAATAGCCGGATCAGAATCAATCTTCCAAAAGTATTGAAAATTAGCCTCTGTAGCCCGTTCTCGCACACCATTTAAATCTAGGTATGAGTAATTATCAATCACAATAAAGGGTTTTTTGTTGCTACTGACATTTAAAACCTCCTTGGCCCACACAATAACATCTTTTTGATCTTGGGTGTGATTCGCTGTAAATACAAATCGATTAGTAAACAACTGAACCGCAATGACCAAAACAATACCTAAACCGACAGTCATCCTCAGCAAAATAAACAGTCTGATACGGATTTGGTACACGATTCTGTTGATAGATGGCTTTGCTAGTATTTTTGTCACAAAAACATTGTTTCTGATTGATTTAAAGGTCTTGAGTATTTTTATGCGAATAGGATAATACACCAAATACTCACGAATAGAATTAGAAAGAAAATCTAGAAATAGAGCCAAGTTGAAACATAAAAACGGAATTATAGGAATAATATACCAAGAGAAAATAGGGCCTTTTAGAACATAAAACCCGAAACACAGCGTAGCAATAGCTGACATCCTGTGAAATCGATTGGCACCTTTTTTAAAACTCAAAACGATAATTACTATAGAAATCAGCACAGTGATCACTGAAAAAAACGAATCAAATCTCATCCATGTTTGCTTTACAATCACATCTGATGTTGGGCCAGCTACTAGGATACTCACACCCTTTCTACTGGCTTGAAACAGCCACGCATCCAGCAAACTCACGTGTGGTTTATCACCACCAAACAGAGTACCAGCTGGGAAAAACTCACCTTTTAGTAGAGCATACATCGGATACAAAAACACTATCGTACAGAAACTACAAATCCACGATCCAACTAAAATCCTCCTGTTTCTACCGTAGCTACCAGTCCATAATAAATACAACAGAGATGGAATGAGAAACAGTGTACTTTCTTTGCTTAAAATAGCAATCCCACAGATAAATCCTGATATAATAGCTCGACTGAGGTGAATTTGATTTTTTAGGAGGAAGTATACTGAGACTAGAATCCAAAACGTCATAATATTATCCAGTAGTAGTTGTCTGTGAAAATAAATACACAGTGGTGAGAAAATAAAAGGTAGTGTAGCAACCAGAGAAAGCGGCCTATTGTTCGTTTGCTGAACCAAAGAATTATACACGACAACTGTAGTGAGTGATACCAAAAACACCACAAACACCCTACCAGAATCCACAGACAAACCAAATTTCCAAAATTGATGTATTATAGACTCCCAAATACCTAACGTCATCCAACCAGCTGGTGCGTGATCATACCAATACGTATAAATAGCTAAATCTCCCTGTTGAGCAAACGCCCACGCCTGCGAGATATAGGTACCCTCGTCTTCAGTGTATGTAGGGAAGCCGTTGATATTCCATCCGTTGACTATCAGTGAAGCAAAAAAAAGCGACCAAGATACCGCGAATGTACTAAACGATTGAAATATTTTTGTGAACATGGAGATGTATGTTTTTGCAATAAATGTATCTATCACAACAACCGCATCACATAAACAACCCGATGTCAAAACTGAGCATAAAATCTTTTTTATATGAATGTTTTAAACTGCTGAGCCATCAATTTTTTCTAGGGCTGCGACACGGTCTGCTAGAGGTGGATGGGTACTGAAAAGTCCAGACATTTTTTCTCCAAAACTCTTTTTAGGTGGAGCAATGAAGAAATGATTCATCGAAGTGGCGTAGTGATCAGTCGGAATGGGATTATTGTATAGTTTCAAAAGAGCATTTTTTAGACCAGCTGGATATCGTGTTAGGGTTACTGCAGTTGCGTCAGCTAAGTATTCGCGTGATCGAGAAACAGCTAATGAGATTACGGTTGCCAATATTGGTGCTAGAGTTATTGTAATGACATATAAAACTAGAATAATCGGTGACCCATTTCGGTCGTCGTCTTTACCGCCTCGATTCCAAAACATCACCCTCCAACCCCAATCAGCGATAAAACTAATAACTGCAGATAGTGCCATAGTCATAGTCATCACTAAAATATCACGATTTTTTATATGACTGAGCTCATGAGCAACCACACCTTCGAGTTCATTTTTATCCAGCAAATCCAAAATTCCCTGATTAAAACAAACACTAGCATGATCAGGGTCTCTACCACAGGCAAATGCGTTAGCAGAAGGATCAGGAGAAATATAGATTTTAGGCTTGGGGATATTTGCAATCTTAGCTAAGTTACCAACCATATCGTGCAGTTGAAATCCTTTGTCTTCTGGTAATTCCATAGCACCATTAGCAGCCAACGCCATATTTGCACCAAAGAAATAGGAAATACCCACCTGCCCCAAAGAAATCAACAACCCAAGAATGGCTAATCCGGGTGATCGATTTACTACACCAAACAAATAAAACACACCGCTGACCAGTGAGATAAACACAAAAATAAGAATCCAAGTCTTTCTCACATTGGCTGATTGCTGGGAATAAGCTGACATATACTTGTCTAGGTGTGCTCAAACTTTCTGAGGCTGTCAATTCGTCGTATATCGTGCAGGTGGATTTGACAAAGATTCAGGATTTTTTTCTCTTTAAACTATGTTAGTACCATCTCTCCTAGAATATAGTCCCGAAGCACTTCAAAAAAAACTTGATACACTGGCAGAACATGCTGAGTATGTAGCTACACTCCAATCTGGAAATTCACTCTCTCTCCATCTCGATTTTGTTTTAGAATTTTTTGCAAAGGATCGAAACACCATGATGAGTTTGAGTCTTGCCAAAACTCTGGCAGTGATAGGAAATAACCTCAAAAACAAGCCACTGAACCTATCAATTCATCTCATGGGTTCAACAGAAGATCTTTTGCAGGCATACCGTTTCTTTGAGTTTTACCATGTACCAGAAAAATGGACACTCACCGTATATGTACCAGAAAAATACACCAGCACTTGGAGAAACTCCGCTTTAGAAAGCAATAGTCGTGATCGTGTCACAATTGGTACTTGGTATGATTTAGATGAGTGGCAGAATCTTCAGAACCTATCGCCGATCACTACAAACTTTCTCCTAATGACAGTCATGGCAGGCAAGTCTGGGCAAAAAAGCGACGAACAAACCAAATCACAGGCTATAATACTATCTGACTTGTATTCGGAACAGTACTTTATCCTCGATGGAGGTTGGAAAATGAGTGAATCTGAAGAGGTAGGACCAAACACACAAATCATCAGCTACACAGATTTTTGGGACAGCATTTTGGAAGTACTGTAAATGAAACTGATGAGGATTGAGAGGCGACGAACAAACACCCTCTGAGCAAAGTTATTTCCACCAGTTGAGCCTCCAGTCTTGAATTTTTTTGTGGTTGCCCTCCAGTAATAGTTCTGGTACTTGGTATCCTCGCCAGTTTGATGGTCTTGTGTACTGTGGATGTTCGATTTTAGGTAAAGCATTTTGTGCCCACAACTCATCATCAAATATATTTTTAACGTTGATTTCTTTGTTTCCTAGAACACGATTCTGAATATTGTTTTTCCCGATCACAAACTCTTCTTGTTCTTTGTACTGGTTTAGATTACTGGAAAATGAGTCATGAAGCACCGTATCAGTCTTTGTCACAAACCCCGGAATAATCCTAGAGACACCCTCAACCAAACACATAGCAGCCACCTCACCACCATTGAGCACAAAATCCCCGAGTGAAAGCTCTAAATCAACCATCTCAGACACACGAGAATCAAAACCTTCGTATCGACCACAGAGGATATTAAGCTCCTGAAACTTAGCTAACCATTCAAAAGTCTGCTGATTGATTGTATGTCCACGAGGTGTGAGCGATATAGTTGCTGTGGAGAAATTTGCAATCTGATTTGACTTCGTATAAAATCTTGTATTGTTTGGTGCAACTCTACTATGGACTACAGGATTCTCTAGTTCACTAAAAAAACTACTCACTCCACCCACACTTTTGAGTGCTTGATAAATAGGTTCCGGCTGTAAAACCATACCATGACCACCACCAAAGGGTTTATCATCAACCTGTTTATACCCTCCGACACCAAACATTTCTCTCCAATTCATGAGCTCTACCTCGATAATTTCCTGTGCTCGCCCCCTAGCAACCAAGGCATTATCTAAAAAAGAACTAAAGATATCTGGATGGAGTGTAAAGATGCGAAATAACATAAAAAAGGTTTATAGAAAGCTCATCTATAAAAATATCATTAAACAATATTATGTAAAGCCTATGATGACGCATTTCACAAAACAGTTTTTACTTGGTAGACTGAAGGTATTATGTATTTACTCGGAGTTGATGGCGGCGGTACAAAATTGGAATTTATGGTAACCGATCGAGAGATGAGTGAGCTTTTTCGCTTTCAATACGACTGTAATTCAAACCTAAAATACTCTGGGGCTAATGAACTCATTGATATGCTCCGACATGGATTTGATCAAATAAAGCAAATAATTGATTTTACAGAGATTGATTTTGCCTATTTTGGTATAGCTGAGTGTGGAGAGAAATGCGATATCACTGGTCGACAACAGGTTTTAGAATATATCCAAACTGAATTACCAAAATTTCAACTCGGCGACGACCAATACTCAGTATTTCGATCAAAAACCACCAGCAAATATGGGGTACTTGCAAACGCTGGGACAGGCTCAAATATCAACTATTTTCAAACAAATTCCGAGCAAACATTTAAAAGTCTTGGGGTCGGTGGTCGAGATCTAGGGAGAATTATCATTGATTTAATTGTAGCTGATCAAATTCACTGCGAATCAGAAATCTACAAACACGTGAGATGGTTTCTAGGGGAATCCCCAATGGCTTTTTATGACTCGCTCAATCAAATGGAACTCATCAAAAACTATCAAATATCCCAAATACCCAAAATTCTAGTAGAGAAATCAGCTGATAACTCAAAACTACGCAAAGAAATGGAGTTTTATGCAGTATTTGTGGCTAGTAGGTGGATAACCAAAATCAATGGTAAATGTGTCAATAACTTTCGAATGGAAACCAATACCCAATTTGATCTGGCAATGTCAGGTAGTTTGTGGAAGTGGATTTCCATGAGAGAAAAAGTGATTATTGGTATCAGTAAACTCTACCCCAATGTAAATTTTTGCTATGACAGCGAGAAAAAGCCAGTAGAGGGTTGCATACTGATAGCCAGCGAAATGATGGCATAAAATTGACTACAACTTAACTAAAAGCAAATTTAATCGTTTGCGTTACGGATTTTATTCAGTTATTTTTATCAAATGCTTCCGAAAGTCGCAAGTAAAAATCCGTAGCGTTACCCTTGTTCAGTTTAAAGGAATTGTCATGGTTTTCTTGTGCGTAATTTTTACCTAGTAAAAGTAGTGTATCGTAATCCCAAATCTCTATACTTACCTGTTGAGATTCACAATCATAAATAAGATTAAAACAATCTTGTCCTAGGATTTCTATACCATTTTGAGAAGCAAGGTCACAGATATTATCAAGTTGTTTTTGCACTGAATCTAATATTTCTTTTTTGATTTTTGAGGTGTTTTGAACAAATTTATCAAGTTGCTCTCTGTCTAAATCTCCGCCAAAGCTAAATAATATGGGGTCTTTACGTAACAGTCTCTGATCAAACACAAACAATTGACCATCTGTGTCCATTTTATATGGATTATCAGGACCGACAACAGGAGGAATATCCGGATCAAGAGTTTTAAATGTAGGAATACCAGCCTTTACAAGTTGATGGTAGAGTTGCTCGTACTCTTGAGGATCAGGAGGTTGTTGTGTACTATTATTTAAAACTCTCAAGTAACATCCTGTAATTGATGACGGACCCTCTTGAAACTGAACTTCCTTTATCATACCCCCACCGAGTCTTTCCCAATCCCCTTGTTTGGTTCGGGCTATATCCGTCTCTTTTTTCTTTTTATTCACTTGTCTGTTTAACATAACCTTAAAAAATGCTTTGAGTTTTGGATCTGGTCTAAATGATTTCAAGTCTTTAGGTTCAAAAGAGGTTTCATTATATGCTCTCACTGCATTTTTTAACTTATCTAACATGAAACAAGATTAGATGATAATATGATTGTGAGCAAAATTGACAATGGTGGAAAGTTTTGACTGGCTTGGGATTGAATAAAACTCTAACAAAATGCCCTTTATTTCCACCAGAAAAATACAGCAAGATCAGTCTGATTCTCAAAACCTATCCACCTCATCCATGGACTCACAGCGTTCGCTTCGGTTGCAACATCTTGAAGAGCTCAAAAATCGAGGGATTGATGCATTTCCAGTCGTATCACAGCAAAACTTCAATCTTGAATTCACAAAGTTTTGGTTCAATTTCATAAGGAAGGAAAATCTGGTAGCAGAACTCAACGACATCTACAAAGACGATATATCCGAAGTGTCTGAGGTGTTTATCACAGGGATAATTTATGATATTTTTTACAAGACCCAAGAGGAATTAGAGGCAGATTTATCGCTAGAGAGTGATTTACTAGATGATGGCCTATCACCAGAAGAAGCAAAAGAACAAATCCTAGAAGAAAACAAACGCAATGAATTAATTGCTAGATACCGAGAGCTTTTCCCTACACTAGATTCTCTGGATATACAAAAAAAGGTGCAGATGGAGCAACAGTTCATCGATAGTCTCATTCCCGCAGATGATGACGAAACACCTAAACAACGTATCCAAAAAAACACTCAAATCAATCTAGTCGGTAGACTCAAAACCAAAAGAACAAGTGGTAAAATCGCCTTTGGAATACTAGAGGACGAGAGTTTACCATCAGGATTTCAATGTATTTTCAAAAAAGATGTACTCGAAGAGGAGGGTGTCACCAGACCATACAATCAGCTCACATTTACCGATTTTAAAAAGATTATAGACGAGGGTGATTATCTTCAGGTGACGGGTGTTTTGGAGTATTCCCAGACAGGTGAACCGAGTTTGTTTGTGGATAGCTTTGTACTATTAACAAAGAGTCTACGCCCGCTTCCAGTAAATATAGAGTATGACAATGTAGAAACTCGATACCTCGATCGTGTGGCAGATCTCAAACTTGATGTAGCTGATGAAAATGGTATTTCAACCCGAGACATTATCAAAGCCAAAGAAACATATTGGAATATATGGCGAGAAGAACTCAAAAGTGAGAGTTTTACTGAGGTAGAATGTCCAATTTTTGAACAAACTCCAGGTGGAGCAGATGCCAAGCCGTTTAGCACGTTTTACAATGAACTAGACCAAGACATGTATCTCAGAATTTCGCTAGAATTACCACTCAAAAAACTGATTGCAGGAGGGTTTGAAAGAGTATTTGAAATCGGTAGAATATTTCGAAATGAGGGCTCTAGTCCACAGCATTTACAGGAGTATACACAGCTCGAGTGGTACTGGGCATACTCTGATTATTACAAAGCAATGCCGTTTGTACAGCGTGTTTTTCGCAGGATTGTGACGGAAATACTCGGTACAGATACACAGGTAGATTACCATGAAAATGAAATAAACTGGGGATCATGGTGCACTGAAGAAGAGGCTACAAAAAATGGTTGGGGGTGGGTTGATGGTTGGCCAACTATCAAATACCATGATGCGGTGAGATATTTCTCTGACGGTGCAGTCGACATGGAGGGTAAAAACCACGACCAACTTCTGATTTTAGCTCGTGAACATGGCGTCGAAATCGAGAAAAACTCTGGCACCTCCACAGTTATTGATAAAATCTACAAAAAAGTAGCTCGACCAAAGATGATTCAACCCTTCTTTTTGATTGAACAACCAGTAGAATTAGAGCCTCTCGCAAAACGTAGTCCAGAAAATTCAAACTGTGTCCAGAGGTGTCAACTGGTTGCAGGTACTGCTGAGCTCGCCAAATTTTTCTCTGAGCTGAACGACCCAATTGATCAGTTTGGTAGGTTTGATGAACAGCAAAAAGCCAGAGATAGTGGAGACGAAGAAGCACAGTTCATGAATGAAGACTATGTAAAAGCCATGGAGTATGGTATGCCGCCCATGTCAGGTATGGGGGTGAGCGAGCGAGTAGTTTCGTTTCTATTTGGAAAACACATCAAGGAGTGCGTCACGTTCCCCTACACTCGAATCGAAGAGTCTCAAGTAAAAAAAGCAAAAAAGACGCTAGTTGCCCACGCAGTTATTTTAGATACTCCAGATATACCGATGTGGTCTAAACTCAATGCTGCTGCACACTTAGCTGCTAGTTTTGCTTCACGTGTAGGCAAAAAGCTCATTAACTTGGATACTAGTGAGAGTAAAGATGGTGAGACAATTCCTATGAATATCCAACATGCAATCGTAATGAAACAAACTGATCAGAAACTGAGCCTACTAGAGCTAAAACACAAGGCAGAGGAACTTAATCTAATGGTCTCTGTGTTTACTGAGGAAATGCGAGAAAGTTCAGATGACGCAAAAGTAGAATTTGCCCACTCCAAAAAATCAGCTACCGATATAGGTTATTTAGGCGTGCTTGTTTTCGGAAAAAAAGGTGATGTAGAAAAACTCACTGACAAATTTGATCTCATTGACTAATGTTAGTATACTATTTTGTATAGTTGTATATATGTCTGACACATAAAAAACTCAATTAGCTAACCTATCACCAATTGAACATTCAGATTCGACTCATCATAGTGTTGATGTAGATCCAGTTGTAAAAACTGATAGTCCAGAAAAAAAATCAGAAGAAACTACAAAACCTAAGTCAGAAGAATCAAATGAAAAATCCAAAGAAGATTCCAAAAAAAACTCCACAGAAGAATCAAAAAAGTCCGAGACAGACGAACCCTTCAAACTAAAGAATCTAGGCCCAATGATTGAGGATATATTTGGAAAGAAAGCCCCAGTTTTACCTGAAAATATCAAAAAAGGTGTTATAGAATATTTTCCCACCATTTCTGTAGTTTTAGCTGTTATTTCATCTTTCGCAATCCTAGCAGCTATTCCGTTGTTGTTGATATCTCTCGGGGTTTTATCGGTATTTGCAGGATATAGTGTGCCAAACACATTTGAAGTTTTTGCTACACTCATATCACTCATCGTTTCGGTTATTACTATTTATTTGACGTTCAAAGCCTACCCAAAGCTAAAAAACCGAGAAAAAGAAGGGTGGAAACTATGGTACCAAAATGTGTGGGTTGGAGTAATCGGGTCACCCATACAACTCAATATCATAGGTGCGTTGGTCAATGGAGCTGTTGGTTTCTACATACTTATGCAAGTAAAAAGTAAATATACCAAATAGGGTTTGAGAAAGTTATATTTTAGTAATTTGGGTAACTATCTGGCTGTCGTTTTCACCAGACTCAAACTGTATTACAACTTTTTCTCCGATGTATATTTTGGTTTGGATTTTTTCTTGGTCTAGTAAAAACACCTGAGTAATGCCAAAATTATCTATCACTATTTCTTTGTCAGAGATTCGGGTAATTTGCCCATAAAACTGATGATTTTTTTGAATGGTTTCTAGGTGCTTTTCGTGCACAAATACACGTCCCGGCGAGGCTAGAAGTGGAACTCGAACATAATTAAACCCTGAATTTAACAACAATGAGCTATACATAGGGTTTGCCAAAAGAAAGAGTATAAATAAGCTAGCGACACCACCCAAAAGCCAATCACCATATCGAGCAAACTGCCAATCGGTACGAGTAAATAGTAAAATGACTATCAAGTTGATTCCGACAGATATACATAGTGCCTCGGGGAAATACAACCAAACGACAGTTAACAAATCTTTAGGCATTACTGAAAACCATTCAGAATTAGTTCCTACCTGCTTTTGGAAAACCGCCAAAAAAAATAAACCAGCAGTGACAGCCAATATAAGTGAAAATGCTTTGACTGTGGATCCAATCTCGTACCATAATCTGGATCTAGGTTTTTCAGTGATGATAACTTTTTGTAGTTCGTAGGGAATCATGATTAAAATATAATTGATTTTTGTAGCTTAGGTTGTGGTAGTTTATGCTGTGAGACACGACTCTCCTCTGGTATTTCATGAATCAGTATCTCTCTGTTTGTATTTTCCATTATCTCAATTACAGATGCGTGGTTCAACAGTCTTGATTTACGACTCAAAAATCGAGAATAAACAAACGCCAAAGTCATACTTGATTTATAGATCTGCGATATTTGATACAGACTAAAATGTTTGATTTGTCTAAAAAAGAAGTTGCTTTTCTGTCTGTGAGCTACCGACTTTCCCGATAGTGTTTTTACAAAAATGCCTAGTGTTATGCGGTACAAAAAAACAATAACTGGCAGTTGTGGATTGTGCGATCCAAAGGTTTTATATGCCACAATAAAGGTCTTGGTGACGACTGACTCCACCATCTCTGGTTTTGATTCTAGTACGTACTGTGCAAATTCACGAATATCACCCAGATGACGCTCATACAAAACAACAAAAGCCTCTTTTTGGTTATCTAGAGTTAGATTTACTAGGTGAATGTCAGAAAGTTTTTCCAAATTAATTTCGCCATTCATAAAAAATATACTGGTGTATTATTACATTAATTCAGAAAAAAAAGCACCATCTTGGCAAGTGGTTTTGACAATCATTCACCCCTGCAGTTGGTTAGTGGATATATGATATTTAGCGTAGAAAAAACCTCAGATACCAGCTTGGCTCGAGCAGGTCTAGTGTCACTCCCTCACGGACAAGTGCAAACTCCAATTTTTATGCCAATCGGTACAGCAGGATCGGTAAAGGGTTTAACCGTAGGAGATTTAGACATGGTAAATGCTCAGATTATCCTAGGAAACACCTATCATTTGTGGCAACGACCCGGACTAGAGGTGATGCAAAAGGCTGGTGGACTACATAAATTTGGTGGGTGGGAGAAACCAATTTTGACAGATTCAGGTGGATTCCAAGCCTTTAGTCTATCAAAGATTCGCAAGTTTACAGAAGACGGTGTGACCTTTCGATCTCAGATAAATGGCGACAAAATGTTTCTCAGCCCAGAGGTGAGTATGCAAATTCAGACAATAATTGGATCGGATATCGCTCTAGTTTTAGATGAGTGTTTGCCAGCTGAAGTAACTCACCTAGAGGCAAAAAGGGCTATGTATAGAACCAGAAGGTGGGCTGAACGCAGCAAAATTGAATTTGATAGGCTAAAAACCGAGACTGGTAACCAAAACAGACTTTTTGGAATACCGCAGGGTGCCCAGTTCAATGACCTCAGGATCGAGTCAGCCAAACTCACCATGGAGCTAGATTTACCCGGATACTCCATCGGGGGGGTAGCAAATGGCGGTGAACCAGAGGAGATTATGTACTCCCAAGTGCAAACCCAAACTGAGATATTGGAGAATCATAAACCTAGACATCTCCTCGGAGTAGGCACACCCAAAGACATTGTACAGATGGTGGCCAGAGGTATCGATATGTTTGACTGTGTATATCCCACACGTAATGCCCGACACGGAACAGTGTTTTTTGAAGCTGGAGAAAATAGTTACCTCAGTGAACGAATTGCTAAACAGCAGTACAAATTTGATTTTTCCCCTATCAACGTAAACTCCCAAATACCAGAACTCAGGATGTACACCAAAGCATACTTGCGTCATCTTTTTGCAGCAGGTGAACTACTAGCCTATCGCTTAGCCACCCTCAACAATCTAGAATTTTATTTAAACCTGACAACCAAAATCCGAACCAAAATCCTAGACAGCACATTTGATAACTGGTGGCAAGGATATGATCGAGTAAAGAATTAGCTACTTATTCACCAAAATATTTTAACCAAGTCTCAGCTAATGACTCCTTGTATTCCACTGGTAATTCGTATATTGCATTCTCTAGCACATTGTCCATCAAAAAACTCACTCCGCTAAGTATCTCAGATTGCACTAAAAAGATAAAGTCTCCAACCACTGCTCCGTGGATGAAATTTACTGCATTTCCATTGTTTAACATGTAAAAATAATTAGAATTATTAGTATATTTTGTAATATATTTATGAACAGCTTCAGACTTGTATTCACTTTGCAAAAAAGCTAAGTCAAACTCATCATCTGATGATGTGACAGATACTATAAAACATCCGTTTGTTAATCTTCTAAAATCATGAATGTTGAGGCTCTTACTTCCAGTTGCACAAAATATAATATCTGCATTTTCTAAAATAAACTCTTTTTCTGGACTGTGATTATTTTCATTTATTGATTGCACCCTCTTACTTGCAATTATATCATAAACCATAGGTTTTATGGTCATCTTTTGTAAATTTAGAGATATTGATTTTCCAATTTTACCATATCCTAGTACTCCACATTTCATGAAACTAAGTAGTCTGTTTTGTTCTCTAATCAAAGAATCTGTAGAAAATACAATAGATTGACCTACTAGTGAATCCTCATTTTCTTTTAGAACACTCCTGGCTACTGATATAACTGGTACTTTTAGGTCTTTTATGGATTCATATTTTTGATGTCCATTTTCTGTATCCTCCACTACACCAACTATTTTATTTGGATTCGCCTCTGCTAGTCGATTAATAATAGGTGCAAAATACCCTCCAATATCTAACAAAATCACTGAACCGTCTATTCTTTTCATTAGATCGTTAAAAGCATCAAATTCTGTGAGTGTTTTTTTATTAAAATCGAGTA
>JAYWFX010000041.1:0-3454 GCA_043778575.1 bacterium
TGATGAATTTACTCGACAGTTGGTGTACTATATCATGTCATTCGCAGCCTTTGATTTCACCTTTCACGTAGTCAAAGCCAATGCAGGAGTAGTAAAAAAATTATCTTGAGCTTGATGAGTTGTCAGATAGAATGACTTTGTAGTTTTGGATCCAGTTTTGAAATCCAGACTTGATGTACTGTGTACCCACCAATGCTTCCAGTAGCTAAGGTGAGTGGAGGTATTTTTGTTGATTTGCACTCACTAAATTCTGCTTTTATTACGGCTAGAAATGCAGATCTGTTTGAAATAGTTTCAGATTCGGTGACAAATCCAAGTGCACAGCCATTTTCCTTTGCAAACATAGCTAGGTTTGAGTGAATGTTGCTCCAGAGCTGTGAAAACGAATCCCTGTTTGTGTTTTCAAATGTTTGTGTTGTGTTTATACTGGAGATCACCATGATATTAGTATTGTTGTGGTCAATAATTTGGAATCGAATATTTCCGATAAATCTAGTGTTTTCATATAGCCCAATTTGAAAGTAACCAAATTTATTTGGAGTAGTATTATCGCTGCTCGCATTGCATGTATTTACGGATTGTAGGGCTACATAATGGAATTTTGGATCGAGCAATTTGAGATTATATGTGTTGGTTGAATTATCTTGGGGAAGTGTAAAATCTATGAGGGATTGAGAATCTAGAGTGAGGTTTCTGTTTTGCCTTTTTAGCTTTTGCCCGTTTATGAGGGATTGGTGTGTAGTTGTTTCTGCTACGTTTGAGCTACCAGCGATTATTCCAAACTCGACTCCTACCCATTCAGCAACTTGATCGCGAATGGCTTCAATAGTATTATTTGAACAAGACATTCCTGATTCATTTAAACATTTCTGTATCTCACCATCACTGATCGGATACCCGCTGGATAACACTTTTGCGACAATGCTATTTTTGAAATTGGCAATTTGGACATTAACTTCACGCGATTCTTTGTTTTCTTGATAGAGTAGAAAACTAGCCAGATCTAAATGATTATTCTCAATCGCCCCTAGAAAATCATACTCACCATCAGGCATATACCCTTCTTTCCAGACAATTGATATAGTTTCTAAGAGCTGAGGTAGTAGTTTAGGTTTGTGTTTTTGGAAATCAGCAATAGTTTGTATTATAGGATCGTTAAACAGCTTTTTTAATCTATCATTTGCTGTGTTAGCATTTTGCTGGTTAGTCTGTCTCATTGTTGTAACATAGCCTTTTTCTCCAATATAATCTGATTCCTCCTCCGTAACTTTGCTTGTCGATCCAAATACACTTCTGGTCTGTCGTAATCTAGCTAATTCTAATATCTGCATCTGCTCTCGAATCTCATTAAAAATAGAAGATGTGAAAAACTTTTTTGCTTTAGGTTCAATTGCCAGCATGGATCGTATATTTGTGTCGTACTCAGCTGGTTTGGTTATGGTTGTTTGTTGGCATACACTGCATAAACTTGATATTCCTAGACTCCGTTTTCGGGAGAGCAAGTATACCAAAGTCTCTGGAGCTGACGACAGTAGTGCAGTGTTTGATTTATTAGTAATTTGGTCTGCATACTCTATCAAATTTGCCTCGATACTGTGTCTATTTATATCTGTGATTTCACCTCGATTTTTGCTACTACCAAATAACAAAGTCTCAAGGGTTTCTAATGTTGATGCTTCAGTAGTAGGGTTCATTTGTGCTGTAAATAAAAATCTACACAGATCATCTGTATCTATTGTTATGTCAGAGTATTTTAACCTAGTAAGTAGCTCAATCAAGACAATTCTAAGGTGGGGGTTTTGATTTTTTGCCATTTCTAAAAACACATCTAGTACCTCTATAGATTTGTCAAAACTAAATAAGCCTTTCCCACCAGTTTGAAAAATATATTCAAATACAGTCCTTTTGCTCATATTAACGAGATCTATTTTTTGTACTTTTTCTGTGGCTTGATAAACTTTATCTGAGGATTGAATACGTATATCACTCAGTTCATTCAAGAGTAGTGGATAGTCATTATTATCAACGGTATGGTGTTTTACCATTGCGTCGATGCACGTATCTGTATATGCCCCAACTTCAGTATAAAATTTTTGGAGTGTTGATGTACGTTCTAGGCGGAGTTGTTTATCGGTGAGTTTAGGGTCGGCAATCAGTGAGTATATATCGTTACTGTAGGGCATTAATAGTTTGTGATTATTAGGACGCCTACCACAATTGTCTGTTCCAAATGTAGGTGATTGTATGTATTCACGCATGTCATCTACGAGCACCTCTCTAAAAAAATCGTTTGTGAGTTTTGGTGTCTCAAATATCAAATCTAAATTGTATCTAAGTGTCTTAAAGTCTTGAATATTACATATTTTTGACCATTTGTGGGCTAGTTGTTTTTTATAGTTTTCTCTCTGAACTTCTGGTAAACGCTTAAATGAACTGTGATACATCTCATAGATCAATGCCTCATCAAATGACGTGTAATCTGAATCGAGTAATTGCTCTAAAAATAGTGTTGCTAACTTCATACTCTCATCATCCCTTTTTCTTAATATTCTATTCATATTCTTTCGCATTTCTGATAGAGTTGATGCGTCGATCGTATCATTAGGATTTTTATCGATACCTCGAGTTATTAGCCCCAATCCAAAATAAACACCTAGGTTTCTATCCATATCTGGATAAAGTCTATTATCTGTATTGTTGACTTTGAGTATATCGAGGCTCATTTGTGCAGTGTACCAGAAGAAATATCATTTGACTAGCTACAAAACCCTGATTGTTCTCACGTTATGTTTCATTTTTCTCAGTATTATTTCGGTGGTGAATTAGTCGATGAAAAGGATAGTCCAGATACTCGGGTGGATGTGTGTTCGGGTTTTTTCAAACATATTAACCCTACCTTGGTTGATCAGGTTGTGTGTGTGGTTGTTGATGTTGATAACAACGTTTTGGTCCTCAGTGAGGAAGAGCAGAATATAACACCAAATAAAATGTTGCCAAATGTCACAGTTATATCTGGGCTGAGTCCAAAACAAGCCATCCTCAATCAATCAAATATACGAAGTCCTAATATTTTAGGAAAATCACTCAATCATCTCATGTATCAAAAAACTCTGAAGGCAGTTGAAGGCGAACTAGACCAAAAAGGCAATCAGCTCTGGGAGGTAGAAAGTAGTCAGGTAGTTTTTATTGTTTTAGGTATTCAGCATACCAAAGACAATATGAATCAAAACCAAAGCGAGACGTGGTTAGCTGTCTCTGAGTTGAGTGGTGCCGTCAACACGCTATTTAATTCTCAGAGAACGTTAGGTTTACTCGTCAACATACTGAGTGGAATATAAAAGTTATTTTTTGTCCTCTGCTTGATTTTTTTTGTAAAAACCCCTTAAACTATATTTGTTATGAAATTTACTAAAGTTACTCCAGAATCACACTACATTCTCAAACTCGAAATAGG
>JAYWFX010000042.1:0-3452 GCA_043778575.1 bacterium
TTTTAGCTTTATTTTCCGTGACACTTTGTAAGCTAAAATCATAAATACTAACGACCAAATCACAAGAAAAGGTGGTAGTGAAATTTGGTAAACAAATAAATCAATCTTGAATAGTAAAACTATAAGATTAAACATGGCAAATTAAACCACGGGCAAAACAGAAATAAATACATAAAATATTGGTTTTTTGAACATATTATCTAGTATAGTTTTTAGTCCAATACGATTGATTTAATTCTTTATCCACTTATTTTATATTTCCCTTTGGTGTTAATGTACTAAGTGGTTTCAGTAATAAATAACTTAACCAAATATAGCTTTTTTATTTAAAAAAATAATCCCATAATAAAAAGATACTATTTGCAAAGCTGAAACCCCTAAATAAACAAAAATCATTGTTGGTAACTGAGCATCAAATACATTTAATTTACTGAGTAGCCAAATAATTAGGTTCCACACTAAAATTATTATTCCTATTGATTTAAAATTATTCTTATATAGATCCTTAAAATGAGTCTCCCAATCATTTGATAGTTTTTTTTCAATCTCTGCTAAATTTTCTTCATAAAATGATATCTTGATTTGAGCATCTTTTAGCTGTTGAATATATAGTTTCTGTTTTTCATTAATTTCGGAAATGCTCTTGACCAACTCCCTGCGATTAAACTCACCCTGCTCTTTTTCTCTTTGCTTCCATACAATATATTCATTTTCTTGCTCTCCCTTTATTCTAAACGTCTCTTTTTCTAGTTGAAATTGCAATCTTTCTTTTAAAAGATTTGTATTTTGTATTTTACTAAAAATTGGCTCAAGTTCGTTTATAGAATTATTAACTATTTTAAGGTTTTCAGGTATTTCATTATTGTATATCGGTTTTCTTCTACGGATAAATGGTCTTCTACTCGGATGATTAAATGCATTTGATCTGAATTTATTTTGTTCAGTTGTTTTTGTTTGAGGCATGAAGGAGAGATATTTTTTGTTTTTGTTTGATTTGACTTCATATTCGTTCTTTTTATTGAGTTATTTTTTGTTTTAATTTTGGTAAATCGACAATAATACAATTTCTAGGTCTTTGCAAGGTAATATCTGGGGTAGATGAACAAAGAAAAATACATCCCAATTTGAGCTTCTTGAATCCTGCAAATAAATTATTTTATACTTAGGTTTTATCCAACAATTTTTCGTCTTGGTATTCAAAAAACCTCGCTACATTCCAGAGTTTATTTCCAAAATTGCGATACTTTTCACATAATCCGTCTGCTATATTTCCACCCATTTTTATATTTCTATCAGGAATCATGGCACCCAGCATCGCCATACGCAATGAGTCACTCGAATATTTGTTTATGGTTGCCACTGCATCTAATCCATTTCCTAGACTTTTGCTCATCTTTCTACCTTTTTCGTCTTGGACAGTTGGTGTAATCACCACTTTTTGATACGGTATCTGTCCAGCAAAATACGTACTCAACATGGTCATCCTGACTATCCATTGATAAAATATATCTTTTCCAGTAATCATTTCCTGAGTTGGATAAAATCTACTAAAGTCAGTTTGGTTCGAGGGATTTTGACTGATTAGCTTGATAAGACTTGGTAACTCAATAGGGTCAACCAACTGTGGTTCTTTGTCTGAATTGTAGGAAATAAAATGCCCTTTGTCAGTGTAGCTAATCAGCTGAGCCTTTGGTATGTGCTCATAGTACGCCTCGCCAGCACTAAAATCAACCCTAGGATCATCTCGACTGTGATGAATAAACACGTTGCCAATCTGGTCAGAAATCTGCACATAATCAATGCTGTTTGGACTAAATGAGGAGACAATCTGAGTTATCTCGTCGTCTTGGTCTTTTCGCAGATACTCACCAAAAACTCCCCCAAACGAATGCCACCCATGTAGTTTTACAGTAGGATTATCAGTCAAAAACCGAGACAGAGCTAGCGACGCCAGTGAGTGAGTCAGTATTATAGCGTTTTCAAACTGAGCTGTGTATTGTTTGAGAATATCTAGCCAGCTGTTCGCTAATCCATGAAGAGAATCAGGAAACTCAATAATCTCAACTTCGTACCCGAGCTTTTCTAGTTCACGCTGTGCGTATTGATAAAACGACCCAGAGAGAGGCACACTACGACCATGTAGGACAAACACTTTTGGTAAATCTGCAAACCCAAGTGTACTCAGCGGCCACAGACAAGAGCTAAACCAAGTGTCCAGAATTTTTTCCTCTTGCACCCAATTTCCCTCTACGATGGGAGGTGATGTCGTAATTTGGAGATGTGTACTGAGCTCTGGTTTGGTGACAATCTCAATTTTTGAATAAAAATTCTTGTCTGGATTGAGATCTAAATTGTACCACACGGGCATCTTGTGACCCCACAGTAAATCACGAGAAATACACCAGTTATTTATATTATTCAAAAAGTTTTCGGCTCTACCACGATATTCGTGAGGGTGAAACTCTGTTTTAGAGACCGCTTCTAGCCCTATTTGAGCAAGTGTTTTTGGTTGTATAGTCCCAATCGCATCGTGAATATCCGAATACTCGAGTAAAATTTGACTCTCAGACAACTCCCTACTGAGATATTCTTTTGAGTGAAATCCCCAACTACAACCGAATATATTAGGTATTGGTAAGATATTTTTAGCTTCGATGACATCCCTGAGCGTGTCAGTAAAAAAGAGTGTCTGATGTACCTCAACACCCCAATCTGCACAGATCGTCTCAATACATTTTTCCTTGCTAAATCCTGCAGAAAACCCTAGAACATGAGTAAAATCTAGCCCAGAACTAGCAGCAAATTGATTCAGATACGACTGGAGTGCTGTAGAAACGATGGCGATCTGTTTGTGTTTAATCTTTTTGATTTCCTCTATAAATTCTGAGAAAAAGCATACCCCAAACTTTTCTTTGAGTTCATATTCACGTTTTCTAAAATTCATAAGTTCCGCCGACTCTAATTCTGTGTAAACCCTGTCTTTGGTGTATCGAGGGGTGACTAGCCTATCGTCTCTCAAGTATTTCTCAACTGTAGCTCTGTCAGGTTCGTTGTGTAATTCCATAAACGCCAGCACAGTGGCATTCCAGCTGTCAGCTAAAACTCCATCAAAATCAAATATCAAGTAGTTGGTATCTGGTTTGTTTGGGTTATTAGTTGGTATGGGTTTATGATAGTCCACAAAAAACTCCTCACTGATAAGGGGCTCGATAACGGTTTTTGATCGCTCACAAATAGACACGTTGTGTTCATAGTTTTCATTTATTGATACTACAAAACCGGCTTCGCCCAGTGCATCCACAACCAACAATCTACCCTCGAGCACGCTCTTTCCAGCAAATTCTCCACAAAGAGCTGTTAGTTTACCATCTCTGCCAATAGCACCCTCAAAATCACCACCGATATATTTTTGAAACACGCTAAAATCGTGCATATCACTAGCTGGAGTAATT
>JAYWFX010000043.1:0-9266 GCA_043778575.1 bacterium
TATATGCCTCAGAGATTTGGATTAGAGTTTACCAATGAAAAAGGTGAAAAAGAAACTCCAGTTGTGATTCATAGAGCTCCACTGAGTACCCATGAGAGGTTTATTGGATATTTACTTGAGCACTTTGCAGGGAGATTCCCATTTTGGCTCGCTCCAGTTCAAATCAAGATTTTGACCATCAATGACGCGGTACTTCCGTATGTCGACCAAATCAAAGCTATTCTAGATGAAACTGTCCTCATGAAACCTCTAAAATACAATGAAATCCGCTACGAAGTAGATAATCGCTCAGAAACTCTAGGTAAAAAAATCCGTGAAGCAACCACAGAAAAAATCCCAGTCATGATCATAGTAGGGCCAAAAGACATGGAAGCAGGTGAAGTCTCAATCAGAACCCAAGAAGGTGAGTCGAAAGTAAAGCTAGAGGATTTGAGCGAGTTTTTGACAGGATTGAAGTAAAGACGAACACTTCAATTCGATATGCAAAAACTGAAGTATCTCGAAGATGAAATAGAACTACTTGCCAAAATATACCGCGACAATTTGGTATTAAAGATAAATGATAGAGTCGAAGAGATGCTCATTGATGATAATTCTCACTATCTCATTTATCAAGTTCTTGGGATAAATTATGAAGAAGGGCAAAAAATTGATATATATCAAAACAAAGGTCGATTTCTATATAAATACGCTGGTTCATTCTTGGAAGAGGTTGCTATTTTATGTTTCGAATATAAATTCCCTGAGGCTCAAAAAAAAATAAGAATTGAGAATAAACTTGGATCCAAACCCAAAACTTTTGAAATTGATTGTCTGGTCGGTAGTTTCGCACATGAAATTAAATGGCGAGATGCCACAACAGACGGAGATCATATCACAAAAGAGCATACCAAAATAAAAAACATTGTTGAATTTGGATACAAACCAGTTAGGGTCATGTTTTATTATCCAAATAGATCGCAATCAATAAGAATCCAAGAAACTTTAAAAACTCTTTACCATGGTTTGGATGGAGCATATTACTTTGGTGATAGTGCTTGGAATTATATAAAAGATTTTACTGGGATAGATTTAAAGTTAATTTTAGAAAAGATTGCTAAGAAGAATAAAAAATAACACATGACTAATAGTATTGTTCTTGGTGACTGCATTGATGTATTATCTCAACTAGAATCAGATTATGTTGATTTGATTTATCTTGACCCACCATTTTTTACACAGACCACTCAGAAATTGGATAAATATTCTTTTGATGATAAATGGATAGATATAATTGAATTTAAGGAGTATATAAAAGATAGATTATTTCACTGTAAAAGAGTGATCAAAGACACTGGTAGTATATTTCTACATTGTGATAAAATCGCCTCACATTACTTACGAATAGCATTAGACGAAGTTTTTGGTTTTGATAATTTTCAAAGTGAAATAATTTGGCAATATAAACGCTGGTCTAATTCCAAAAAGGGTTTGTTGAACAATCATCAAGTAATTTTCTTCTATTCTAAAACTAAAAACTTTAAATTTAATCAAAAATATGAACCATATTCATCCACTACCAATCTCGACCAGATTTTTCAGGAGAGGAGTAGAGATATAAATGGTAAAACGGGATACAAGAAAGATATAAATGGTGGAAATATTCTCATGAAAGGTAAACAGGGTGTACCTCTCTCTGATGTCTGGTCAATCCCCTTTTTGAATCCCAAAGCTAAAGAGAGGGTTGGCTACCCAACTCAAAAACCTATCCTCTTATTGGAAAAAATTATTGAGCTGGTCACTGATAAAGAAGATTTGGTGTTAGACCCTTTTTGTGGTAGTGGTACAACCTTAGTCGCTGCAAAACTACTTGGAAGAAACTATATTGGAATAGATAAATCTAAAGATGCAATTGAGTTATCAAATAAAAGGCTCGAGTGTCCTATTAAAACTGAATCAAACTTATTGAAAAAAGGTCGTGAAAGTTATAATAATCAGAGTGAGGATATTCTCAAAATATTAGAATCTAAAAATATATCACCAGTACAAAGAAATAAAGGAATTGATGGTTTTTTAAAAATTAACGGTGAGATAAAGCCAATCCCAGTTAGAATTCAGAGATCATTTGAGACTGTAGATATTGCAAAGAATGCATTGATTCAAGCAACAAAAAAAGAAAACTATCAAAAAATTATTTTGTATATCATTGACCCTGATGATAACGGTGAAATTCTTTTTGAATCAAATCTTAATAATTCTAAGCTTGAAGTACTATCACTCGTATAAATCAAGTGTATTCAGATTTATATTTGCTACAAATTGTATAATATGCAAAACCTTCCATCTGAACTTCTCGCCACATATTTCAAAACTGCAAAAGCCTCATTTGAATTTGGTGGTGTTCAAAACTTGGGTGTTGATTTTGATTATATTACTGAAGTAAGCTCAGTGTATTCAGCTCAAATTGAGGGAAATTCACTGGATGTAAATTCTTATTTTAACCAAAAAGAGTTTCAAGGAAAGACTAAAACGAAAGATTTTCTTGAGATTCAGGATTTATCCAAAGCGTATCAATTTGCTTTTGAAAATGAGTTTACCTTTCAGAACATTCTCAAAGTTCATAGTTTACTCTCAAAATCAATACTTGATGTAAATAGTCGAGGTAAAGTTCGCCCAGTTCCAATTGGAGTCTTTGGATCTCGAGGGTTGATTTATATGGCTGTTGAACCAGAATTTGTAGATCGAGAATTGCGTGCTTTAATGTCCGATTTGGTTGAGTTGATAAAACAAGATCTTTCAGAAACTGAAGCCGTCTTTTTAGCTAGTGTGGTTCATCTCAGAATTGCTCAAATTCATCCATTTATAGATGGAAACGGTCGACTTGCTCGATTGTGTGAGAAGTGGTTTTTAAAAAATTGTCTGCCTGAAAAGTCAAAATTGATTTGGTCGACACAAAGCGAAAGATATTATTTTGAAAACAAAAAAGAGTATTATTCATGCATCAATATAGGTCAGGATTATTATAATCTGGACTTTTCCCTAACCCTCAATTTTTCTCGTTTCGTAGAAAGAGCTTTTTGATACAAGGTTGACAACACCTAGTTTCTATTTCTGTTTCGTGACTAAGCAACTCTTATGTTGTAATATACTTATGTCATTTCACACAATCACAAAATCTTTTAGCAAAGTGCTCAGTATTTTTGCAGTAGGTTTGTTTCTTGTTAGTCCTCTTTCTGCACTTGCAGCTGGAAATATAGCAGAAGTTGCCTCATCTGCACCTCAATTTAGCACATTAGTCGCGGCAGTAAAAGCTGCAGGTCTGGTAGATACACTTTCAGGAACTGGTCCATTTACTGTGCTCGCACCTACAAATGACGCTTTTGCAAAGTTACCATCTGGATTATTAGAAAAACTACTTTTGCCAGCAAACAAAGCAGCTCTCATACAAATCCTCAAATACCACGTTGTCAGTGGAAAGAGTATGGCTGCGGATGTGTTATTGCTGAACAACCAGACTATCACTACTGTTGAGGGCAGTAAAATCTCAGTCAAAGTAAATGGTAACGCAGTTGTTTTGAATGGTAACACAAACATAACGGCTACAGATATCGCTGCAAGTAATGGTGTAATTCATCAAATTGATCAGGTTTTAGTACCAAGTAGTTTGGATCTTAAGTCACTTGCTAGTGCACCTTTGGTTCGAACTGGTGGAAATCAACTTTCTAAGAATTCACTATACTCAATAGCTGCTTTGGTTGGAATTGTGTTGATTTTTGGTTTATCCCTCATACCATCCAAAAAGGAAATGAAGATCAAGCTATAGGAGTTAATCCGAATTTGATTTGTCGTATATAATTCACCCTCGGGGTGTTTTTTTTGACTAATTATGTTTTTTGCTTAAGTGTGATGCGATGCCAGACGACGGAGATTTACCAATAACAAAATTAGAAACTACAGAAGCACGCACCCCCATTGAACTATATGAGATTTTTAGTCTCACTGGAATAGATAGAGTAGTTAGTGAAAGCACTGTTCCGCTCGGTGCCTTTGATAAGATGATTGCACATATTCCTACTCATGGATCTGCTCTTCATGCTGGCGAAACTGGATTTGAGTTTCAGGGTTGGTTGGTAGATATTTTGACCATCCTCCCAAAGTTACAGGATTCAAATCGTGATCCATTTGCTGAGCTAATCGTCGAATTCGCAAAGAGTCTGGAGCTGATTAGGGAGGACAAACACACGTTTGATAGGATTGTTTTGATGGTTGGATGTAGTCTCATCTTTTTTCATGTGTTGATTGGTAGAAAATACGACACCAATGAACGAAAGTTTGTAAGGAAGATACTGCTACAACTCTATTTACAGATTAAAAGATCCCAAGATAAAGAGAAAAATAAGACTAAGACTAAAACTAAAACACTAACTAGTATACGACTCCAGTACGATAATTTACAACACAATTTAGCTGGTGGTCACCTACGGACAAATTTAGGTTACTCTAGTTGGCAGATGGACAATGTCAATTATATATCATCCTTAATCCAAGATCGCTTAGATCTGCTGAAAGAGCTGTTTTCTAATCTTGATACCGCTAGTGACGAGAAAATAAAGGAAAAGTACAATACAGTAGTTCAATTGTTTAAGTGAAATGAGTTTTGAAATCTATTGCCCTCTTCCTCCTCCTACAGCTTTCATTGGTCTTGGTCTCATAGCTGCCATTGGTCTTTGAGGTGGTCGCATGTTAAAGTTTGGTTTTGGAGCTGGTTGCGAGGTTGGTTTTTTAATTACTGGAGAAACTGGTGGTGTGGGAGCGGTTTGAATGGTTGCTGGAATCGCAGGTGAGCTAGTAGTAGACATATCACCATCTCTGCCTGTAAACTACTTTGTGTCAACAACTACAAGCCATCGTTTAGACTATTTAAAAAACGACACACCAAAATACAAACCGTACATGATCAAACCTAACGCAATAACTAGTAGTAGTATGCCGAGTATATTGGCAATCGTAGCGACTACACCGTCTTTGGTAATGAGCCCAACACCAATCAACAATACAATCAATGAAGAGAGTGAGTTGATCACAGGTAGCGGTAAGAGCATTACTATCGAGGCACAAATGATACCTACACCGAAAAATACTTTTGAATACTTGTTGTCTATGATTGATGACCAACGAGGTTTTACAATCGTCTCAATCTTTTTCAAGAGCTTGTCCATGGATGTAAAAAACTTTCCGTCAGGATGAAATGGAACAGAAATATTACTCACCCATTTTGGGAGTATGAGCTCCTTTTTGTTTAAAATAATATCAAAACCCAGTATAATACAAATAACTGCAAATGGTGTGTTGATACCGGGGGGAGTAAATGGCAGGGCGATTGGTAGAGAAAGCAGCACAATCAAAAAAGAACTGGATCGCTTGCCAAAATGACTGACAAAGTCTCCAAGTTTGAGTTTTTCTGTCTTGGTCTGGTTAGTGATTATGAGTTTTATTTCTTCAGATAAGGTCATCTAAACAGCTAGAATACGACTAATTTTACACTAATGTCAATGATGCTAGTCGTGGCTACTATTTTACGATTCTACATCACTATGGTGCCTCAAGTATCTTTGAAAACTCATATTAGGTGCCAAACTAGCATAGTGTTGTCTTGATGGTATCGTGTGTCGATCTCCGCTAAGTTCAGACCTTCCTCCTGTATCATATAAAAATCGAGTGGCAGTTGGTCTACTTCTTTGTATTGATCTAGTTTCATGGAGTTCGTCATTTTCATAATCAATCTGCGTGTTACGGAGTGATTGTAGTGAAGTTATCATATTTCTCAATCTCATTTTCTGTTCTCTTTTCTTTGAATCATTTTTATTGAGACTTTGAAGTAGTGTGATAATTGATGGTCAATAGGCTTTGGGAATTAGTAGAATTTGCTCACGGATATCACCCTCATTTTTTGATTTTATTTCTTTATTTTCGAGGCTTAGTTTTTCTTGGTCAGAACAATCTAGACTGTTAAAAACCTCTGCGATACCTCTATCAACAAAATTATCGTCTCCTACGCCCTTAATTGTTTCAACCAACAAAAGGTACAATAGTGGGAGTATTTTTCTTCTGAGATTATATTTTTCTTTGATGTTATTCAAACTATCCGTACTGGGCATGAACTATAAACTCAGCACACAAAAGATCCAAAGTCAAACCCTAGCCTCCGCAGGTACTATCACTCAGTGGTGTGAGGTTGTTGAATCGTTCTTTGATTTGATCATTTGTCGGCTCACTGCTTTGGACAAAAACTACTAGATTCCCAATGAGATTATTGAGCTGCTTGAGCTCTTCTTCAGTTTTTCGGGTTTCTTTTGGATCGCCATCTCCGTCATCTATTCCGTTATGCGCCAAAGTTGTGATTGGATGAAAAAACTTCAAAAAACTGGTCTTGGATTTCTCATTTTCTTCGAACTGCTTACGTATTTGACTGTCAGTACCTATAGTTTCTTCTAGTGTTTTTTGTAAAAAGTCATTGGTATTTTTCTTTTCAAAACTATTTCTGTCACCTGTATAAATATATATTTGATCATCTTTTTGAGGTCGAGGTAAAGACTTGCTAGAAATTGGCACGGGGATGATTTTTCCCTTGTTGAGTTCATCCAATCTGACACCTAAATAGCCATCTAGCCCACCAACTTTATTTAATCCATAGAGTTTCAACAGTTCGCCTCCAGTTATTCCACGCCAATGTATGTGTACTATTTGATCTTTGCCATCATGAAAGTGAACTGGTGTAGAGCTAACACCTCCATCACACTGATTTTTTTCGTAAGGAGTTTGGTATTGTGAACTACTAAAATCTTCTGCCTTTTCATGATATACGTACTGAAATCGAAAATGATAATGATCAATCTTTGGGTAGGCAATTGAGTCTGGAGTGATAGCCTTGATTCCACCTAGGAATAATCCCAGAATTACAACTACCGAAATCAAACTGATGATAGTTATTTTGACTCTTTTAAACTTCCATATTTTCTGAAAAAAAGTATTTTCTGAATTCATTATACATCTGTAAAATCACAATTTGTTTTTGTCTATTTAGTTGACAAGCGTATCCACTGTGCTATGATAGATTTTTAGTATCTCTCTATGACAATACCTTTATTAACTGACGTGGTTATCATGCTAACAGGTGGATTGGTAGCATCCTTGGCTGTAAAGAAAACAAATATTCCCAAAATTGTTTCATATATTGTAGCTGGTGTGATTATTGGTCCAAGTGCATTGAATCTCATCTCAAACATTGATGAAATTAAATTAATTGCCGAGATAGGTGTAATCTTGCTCTTATTTGTAATAGGATTAGAGTTTTCAATTGAACGGCTACTATCATCCAAGAAAATTATATTTTTCAGCGGATCACTACAAATATTGTTAACGATAGCAATTGTTTTTGTAGGGTCGATATGGTTGAAAGTCGAATGGAATGCTGCGATTTTACTTGGATTCCTTTTTGCGATTTCTAGTACAGCAATACTTTTAAAAATTCTGGAGGCTAAACATCAGTTAAATACAGATTTTGGAAAAAGAATCGTTGGGGTTTTGGTATTTCAAGATTTAGCAGTGATACCGATGGTTTTGTTGATACCACTACTAGCTAAAGAGCAGAATAGTTTGAGTGATATTTTGATAAATCTCTTTGGAACGGTTATCTTTTTAGGGTTGGGAGTCTATGTGTTTCGATTGTTTGCACGTTTTGTATTCCCGATAATTGTACGCAATTCTGATAAAGAACTTTTGATGATAGGCGTTACTTTGATTTGTTTTAGTCTGCCTTTGTTTGTTGGGTTTCTCAACATTTCTCTCGCGCTCGGTGCCTTTTTGGCAGGTTTAATAATATCAGAAACCAATTATAAAAACAAGATATTGCATTCAATTGAGGAGTTGACTCATGTGTTTTCATGTATATTTTTTATTTCAATCGGGCTTTTACTGAATCTCAGCTATGTATGGAACAATCTCAGCCTAATCATTATTTGCGTTGTCTCAGTTCTCATTATCAATCTTATTGCCTCTACTATTGCACTCAGATCCGTACATAGTTGGAGTCAGTCATTTATTTCTGCAATGTGCCTAGTTCAGATAGGTGAATTTGCGTTTGTGCTTTCAAAAATTGGGTATGATAAAAAGATTCTAACCCTCGAGCAATATGATATATTTTTAGCAGTGGCTATTATTACTATGATAATTACTCCGTTTCTTCTCGACTTAGGTAGTTATTTTGAGAAGTATCTCCACAAGAAATCAGAACTCTGAAAATATTATTGAGTTTAGTGGGGACAATCCTAAAATAAAATCGTGATTTGTAAACACTGATAACATGTATAAATAATTTAAAGATTGTTTGACCAAACCCAGAAGTGTGGATTGATTTTGTTATGAGAATTTTGTTTATTGATACCGAGACGACTGGATTGAAGCCGCAAGATGGGCAAATAATAGAGATTACTGGGATAATAGTTGAGTTTAATCCAAACAGCTTTGAGTATCAGATTGTGGATAGCTTTGATTCTACTGTGTCGCTTCGGGGGAGGATGGAGGACAAAATCACTCGCATCACAGGTATCACTGAAATCGAACTGGCGACTGCTCCAAATCTCCGAGATATCCAAGAAAAATGGGCTCAGTGGCTAGAGCAGTATCAGGAAAACATCGTAGCAATCGTCGGTCATTCTATTGATTTTGATTTAGGCTTTTTGAAGTTTGAAAAGTGGTTTTTGCCAGAGAACTACCACCGCATCGACACACTCAATCTGTGTAAAATATATTTACCACACTACTCAGCTATAAACTTGGAGTTTCTGATTGAAAAACTCGCCTTGAGTCGGGTTCTGGAGTTTGAGGACACCGCAGAAAAAAAACTCACCGCACACAGATCTTTTTATGATACGCGGATGTGTGTGGAGTTATTTGTGAGCTTGATCAAACGTATTGAAAGTATGGGTCTACCGATTAACCTCCAAAACTATATCTCAAAGCAATTTTTACCTCTACCACTAGTCTTTTATCCAAAACTCAATGTAAAACTCAAACTGCCTGAAATCCCTAATTTAGATACGTTGCTGAGTGTCCAACTACCCGAAGCTCACAGTCTCATCCTCGCTCAAAAGCTAGTTATATTTATTTGTGAAACTACTAGTATATCAGATTTTCCCCTAAAATTCCACTCTCAGGGTAAAAACTCATTTGTCTTTGGTAGGATTGTAGATCAGCTACTTCCTGTAATCCCTAAAAAACAGGTTGAG
>JAYWFX010000044.1:0-8900 GCA_043778575.1 bacterium
GTGATGAGGTTGTTGATTAATAGTGTTCATAATATTCAGTTTGAATCTAAAACTCGTGTCACTTGGAAGGCGTTACTCTCATCAGTTGAGCTAGGAAATCGATATATTCAGCGAGGTGGTCAGCCGGGAAAGTCACTTCAAATCTTACAAAATAGTGTTGTCGAGGCACGTAATTTGAATCAACAGTTTGTCACCGAAGCTCATGTCAGACAGGCTATTTCTAAACTCTCAAAAATTAACATTAACTCACTTGAAACTGGTCAAAAGCAAGTATTATTAGATCTATCAACTCACTTGAAACATGATGTTATTGGTCAAAACGAATCTATGGATGTCTTGGCAAACTCTCTCAAACGAGCTCAAGCTGGAATTGGTCAGGGTCGTGGCCCAGTTGGCACATTTTTGTTTATTGGTACTACTGGTGTCGGAAAGACAGAAACTGCAAAGTCATTGGCAAAAAACTATTTTGGAGGAGTTGAAAATATGATTCGAGTAGATATGAATGAATACAGTCAACCAGACGCCTTAGCCGCAATTATCGGAGGTCAAAATTCCCAAGGAGAAATGATTGAAGGGTTTTTGACAAAGGCGGTTCAAGACAACCCAGCTTCTTTGATTCTACTCGATGAAATAGAAAAAGCTCATAAAAATGTTCTCAATGTGTTTCTACAGATCCTAGATGAAGGTCAATTTATAGATGCTCGTGGTATCAAGATCGATTTTAGAAATACTATTATTATTGCTACTTCAAATGCAGGTGCACTATTTATCCAGCAAAGATTATCTACTATGACAGTGACAGATAAAGTATCTTTAAAACGAGAATTGCTTTCTGAATTAACTCAAAGTGGCTATTACACACCAGAGTTTTTAAATAGATTTGATGATATTTTGGTTTTTTATCCGCTGAGCCAAGAGTCAGCCTTTTATGTAGCTCAAAAGATGGTGCAGGGTATTATAAATGAGTTCTATAATCACAAAGGTGTTGGTCTGAGAATTGATCCTAGAGTCGTTCAGTATTTGTCTGTCAAAGGCTATAGCCCAGAATTTGGAGCCCGCGAGATGAAACGCACAGTAACAGAAATACTTGAAAACTATTTGGCTGATGTATTGCTTACAAAAGATGTCAGGCGAGGTCAGGTGATTGATGTAGACCTACAAAAACTCGGTATCACGGGTGAAATTACTGAGTAAGACGATTTTCAACTTCAGCTGGAGATAACATGCTCAGCAGCTCAAAAAGGCTAGCAGATTTGGCTTTTCCAGATAGGGCAACTCGAAGTGGCCACAGATATGATCCTGAATCTTTTTGGTTATCACTCAACCATTTTTTGATATCATTTTCATATACGCTGACTAGTTCATTGTATTGATCTGGTAGATTAGGATTTGATGTTTGAGTTATCCATGTTTTCATTTCTTGGTATAATTTTGTTTGTAGTTCTCGATTTTTCTCCACTAAATTTAAAACAACAGTGCGTATTTCCGATAGGTTTGATATACTTTCCCCTAGGGTACTTTTTTTCCATTTGAGTTGTTCTTTATCAGGTTTCTGATAGCGTAAAATGCAATCTGATTCCAATCCAAGTTCTGATAAAACAGTAATTCGATTCTTATCCAAACTCCAAGCTAAATACTGCTGTATGATTATGTCGTTTGGTTCAACACAGTCCAGACCCTGTTCGTGGCAGAATTGTTGCCAGATTGGATAGGTCAGATGAGTATTAGTAGAGAGCACTTCAGATAAATCAAACCATTCATAGAAATCAGTATCCACACTATCCACCACTCTACATGGATCCAAGGACTCGACAAAAATTGGACAAAAATAGAAGTACATCACCTTACCATCAAACCTCTGCTTATCATTGAATATATTTGGATTGATACCACTTGCTGAACAGATGAGTATAGTTTTTTCTGGATCAATAGTCACCTTACTCTCCAGCTCTTCATCTACTTCCCGTGCTAAACTTTTTATACCAGTTTCGCCATCGTCTCTACCACCGCCAATTGGATAAAAACTTCCATCTTGAAAGAATCTATCTTTGCTGTTTTGAGTTGAGCGAGTCATGAATATTTTTTGTTTTGGTATATCTACAAAATATGCATAATCTCCAACTCTCAGATTTTTATCAGGAAACTTTTCATTGATTCTACACTGATTTGCACGCAACGCAAACTCCTTTAAATCCATCATTTTTATATATTCACGGTTAAACCAGTCTAGCTTTTCTGGGTTAAATCTAGCAGGGGATTTAGATAGTTTATCATAATCAAAATCATCTACGATATTAGTCATGAGTTTCTGTAGTCGTGCTTTGATTTTAGGTTTCATATCCGCATAAATACCTGTGTTTTCACTTTTTCTGTCAATTCTTTACTCCACTTGAGCCTTTCGTTTTGATGAGGTCTGGTGAGAAAAGTAGAGTTTTGCGTAATTACAATTGCGGTTTGATCTCGAGGGTCAAGCATGATTGTGCAACCACTAAATCCAGACATGTTTGGTGATATATTTATGGTTCCGTTTCTCCACACCGTTCCAAATTTTGGGCTCAGCTCCATGGATGAATTATTGAAACAGAATGCTGAATAGTATATTGTCTCATCAAATTCAAATGTATTTTTTAGCCAAGCCTCAGCCCACAACCTTAATCCGTTTAGTGTTCCAAATAGTCCAGCATTTCCACAAACCCCACCAAAGTCTCTAGCTTTTTCGTCTTGCACTATACCAATTTGGGTAGCCTCACCGTTTATATTTATCAGCTCAGTTTTTGCTATTTGATCTATGGAAACACTATGAATAAGAGGATTAAACATGATTTCCTCTATCATAGTGTCTTTCAGCATTTGACATATGACTTGGTCAAGATTCAGTTTGGTGATTACTTCGAGTATTCTCCCCAGAAAAATATAATTAATGCAGGCATATTTAGTTGATATATTGGTAGGTGGATCTATTTGCACTAAGTTGTTTTTATCATAAAATATATTCTCTATTTGATCTTTGGTGTAGTGATTGTGTTTATCGTACACAGTGCCACTTTTGCCTCTGAGTTGTAACCCAGATTGATGTGTCATGAGATCTCGTATTTGGAGTGGTTTATCATGAATATTATTAAAACCACTAAGAAATGGTAAATAATCTTGTACAGCGTCGTTTATGTTGAGTTTTCCTTTGTGTTGCAGAGTCAGTATTGTGGTAGCCGTGAATGTCTTGGTCAGCGAGGCTAAATCGTAGTATGTTTGCGGGCTAGTTAGTATATCTCTATCATCTAAAATTCCTCGAGAATAACTGTGCCAAAATCCTTTGTGATATACACCGATATTCGCACCGGGGTGAGGATAGTTTTCTAAAAAAGAATCAAAGTCTCCGTGCATTGGCAAAACGTTTCTCTGCTAGGCATCATCTGTCAAACGAGTCTTCTGTCCTCCAGTGCTTTCGCCATCGTTGCTTGGTCGAGTGTGTCTGGATTGTAGTAGAGCGGTAATCCTTGTGCTAGTCGTGTCATGGTTATCTTTTCTGTCAGATTGTTTTGTTGGATAGACTCTCGCAGATATGCTGTAGTTGCTTCGCTTGCAAACCCAGCTTTGAAAAACAGTATGAGTTCAATCGGTGTGGAGGATTTTTTGAGTCGTTCAATCAATTCAGCGACTGTAGTTTGATGTGGAAAGATATTATCAAGCGGCGAAATCAAATTTCCAAGTACGTGATAAAGTCCATTGTAGATAGCACTTTTCTCCACATTGATGACATCAGTGGGTTTTTCTACTAGGCAAATCTGACGATTATTTCTCTGACGATTTTTACAAATGTTACACAGTTGATTTGGATCACTCACTTCACAAAAAAATCCACAGACAGAGCAAAAATATACTTTTGAGCGGATGGTTTGAAAAGCTTCTACAAGCCCTAAAAATGCCTCTTCAGGCATACTCAGTGTATCGAGTGCTAGTTTCAAGCTACTACGATGACCAACGCTAGGAAATAGTCTTAATTTTTCAGCGAGATCAGAAATAGGTTCAGGAAGCATCAGCACATCAACACAAAAAAACTACAGTTTGGCAAATCAATTAGGGTGCTATTTTTGAATCTCCGCCTGAGTTGTAGTTTTGAGTTTGCTGGATTTGGGTTCCATTTTTTGCTGTAAAACCTGAACTACCAGTTACATCCACAGTGCCGATCATGACTAAAATAGAAAAACAAACCAAACCAATTCCAAAGAATCTGTATAGTACCGTTCCTGTGCCGGGCCCATATTTTCTTTCTGCCCAGCCCATAAATAGTATGTGGTGGTTGATATGGTATGCATCTTTTGTTATCCACAGACCTAATGCTATTCCGAGAATGCCTACAAAAAAGTTTGGCCAAGAAAAATTGTTCATATTGATAAAAAGTTATGCTTTTGTAGTTATTTCGTCTACTCTAGTTTTTAATTCACGATTTTCCTCTGATAATTTCTCAACCATCTGTCTCAGTTCCATGATTGATTGAGAATCTTTTTTACTAGCATATATAGAGTTAATCGCATCTTCAGCAGAATTACGTACACGGCCATAATAGCTAGATTGTTGAATTTGCCTGAGCACCGAAACTGCCTTTTCAGAATTCATTTGACTCAGTGCTGTGACAGTCGCCCTTTCTAGACCTACATATCGCTCGCCAGACATAGTTTTTAATATATTGAGCACTGCTTCTTTATCTTGATCGTTTTGACCTAGGCTGGCGTGTCCGAGTGCTGATATGGCTGCCGCCTGTAGGGTAGGGTTTGACTTTTGCTGACTATAGAACACTATGATTTCTAGTGCATCCTTGTTTGTATTGATTGATTTCAGCGCCTGAAGTGCAGCAGCTCTCACAACCTCATTCCAACCAGCTCTCTTTTCTAAAACATCTTTACATAGTTCAATTGTTTGAATCTCAAAATCAATACCCAAATAACTAGCTACTACGCCCAACGATTTTATACTTTCAGCCTCTACAAAATAACTCTCATCACCTTTTTCTGCCAATGTTTTGAGAGTAGAAAACACCTCCGCAGTCCTAAATGTGCTGAGACTTGCCATTATAGATTTTCTTACTTTTGGATTTTCTTGGTTGATATTGTCTATCAAAACTTCGATACTTTTTGTATGTTGAATTTTACCGAGGAGATCTACAATTTCTGCCTTTACACCCCAAAAGGTTTCTCTATCAAGTTGCTCTTCCAGTGCCGTCACTCTTTCTAAAGAGTTTTCTTTGGCAATTGCCTGTGCTGCATAGATCCGCTGAGTAGACGAAATATCATATTGGAGTTGAGAAACAAGCTCTGGAAGTGGGACTGATAGTTGTATCTCTTTTAATATCTTTTGGTCAGGATCTACAGATATGTAGCTGGGCTTTTCACTAAGCTTGAAGTAAAATATTTGAGACTTTTTATCTACATTTATAGTGTATCGAGTGGTTTCACTTTCTTGGTTGTCAACTACTCCAAAGTCAATCTCACACCTCAGGTCAAATAGGTTATCTTTATCCGAATCATTTATAGCTTGAGTCTGTTCAATTTCTACTTTTGCCATACCACCCTCTTGGTTCCATGAGTATGTGACTTTCAGCTTTGGGTGTCCAGCTCGATAAATATACTGATCTAAAAGTGGTTGAATATTGATTCCTGTTGATATGTCAAAAGCCCGAACTAGATCTTTACCATCCACATTTTGATGTCGGTGAGTGGTTAAAAATGTTTTGAGAGACTTTGTAAACAGCTCATCACTCCCAACCAATGATCGAAGCATCGCATATATACAACCAGCCTTTGTATAGCTATGTCTATCATATAGATCTTCCTCATCTTGATATGACTGGCTCATAGTGGGTCTCGTGTAGCTAGATTTTGACTCATCTAAATACTCTAATACCTCACGAAATCTATAGTAATCATATTCATCTTTCCCATATTCATACTCGACCCATAGTGATTCAGATAGAGTAGCAGCACCTTCTTTTATCCACAGATTAGACCAATGATCTATGACCACTAGATCACCAAACCACTGGTGTGACAATTCATGTGCAATCAAAATCTCACCAAAATCATAATCCAAGCTAGCTCGTTTATCTACCAACGCCCTATCTGTGTTTACAGTGGCAGAGGTGTTTTCCATTCCGCCCCAGATAAATTCGTGTACCCAAGTCTGAGCGTATTTATTCCACGGGTATGTTACTCCAAAAAAGTGACTAAAAAACTGAATCATTTTAGGTGTTTTATATGCTGTAGTCTGCAAGAGGTGCCCTAGTTTTGGTTGGGTATAATAGGTAAGAGGTATAATAGTTGGGTTTTCTGGGTCTTCAGTTATTATTTTTGCTTCATCTCTAATCTCCATTAACTCACCAGCAGTCAGGCTCATCAGATAGCTTGGGTGAGGTTGACTCTGCTTCCAGTGATCTATCTTTCGTCCACCCTCCACGACTGTGTCAACCAATACTCCATTTGATACACTGAGCATGTCCTCGGGTATGTTTGCTCTGATTTCGCTTGTACAAATCTGTCTTGGATAATCAAAACATGGATACCAGTATCTTGACTGAGTACTCTCTCCTTGAGACCATACCTGTAAGGGTTTGTGTGGGTTTTCAGTTGTTGGTTTTACAAAAATAATTCCCAGTATCGGCTGTATAGTTTTGTACGAAATGGCGATTATCAGGTATTGTTCATCTTCAGTCGGTTCGTTTAATCGAATATGTATAACTCTTTTATCATAATTAAAATCAACACGCTGATAGTTCACCTCCACAGATGCAATTTCCATATCTACAGCGTCAATAGAAAGAGTTTTCAAGCCACTCCTGAGACATTTATGAGTAATCTGAGCTACTCCTGCTAGTGTTTCGCTTTCAAAGTCGAGAAAGAGATCTAAAAATATATGTTGCACAGTTCCACTACGGTCAGGGTTGTAGTGATTTTTGGTGTTTTTACGATAAAACCCTTGATATATAGGATGAAGCTCATTTGAGCTCAAAAGATTTTTGTTTAGATATGACATATTAAAAAGAATTAAAAAGAGAAAATATTTTAAATACGTTTTCTTAAATAAGTTTCTAGTTTAATAGTTGATTTTTTTCTATTAGTCAAAAGTGTTTTTATGCAGATTTATTTCCTGAAGATACCATTTTAGAATCTCACATGCAGACTGATGGTTGATTGAGTGTTTTTCAGATTTACCAATCAAACCCCTAGATAGTTTACTTGAGTTTCTTTCGTCTACTGTAGTAATTTTTATTTTTGGAAATGCCAATGCTAACTCAGATATAAACTCTTCTATATATACACTAATTGTTGTTTTTTCACCAAAAAAGGTGGTCGGATAACCGACTATGAACTGTTGTGTTTTTCTATTATTTACCTCATTAGTTAATATCACAAATATATCCTTAGTCAATAGCTTAAACGAATAGGGAATTACTAAACCATTTTCTGTTGAACCAAAAGCAATACCAGATCTTTTTGATCCCCAGTCTACTGAAATAACATCAAACACTGCCAAATTTTATCTACTGATTATTCACTATCCGTTGTGGATTGGAGTAAATGACATTAGTGCCATATGTCTAGCACGTTTGATTGCCTTGCTAATCTTTCTCTGAAACTTACTGCTAGTCCCTGTCTTTACTCTATTAAATATTTTAGAATAAGGCGAAGTGAACTGCTCCAAATAATTTACATCTTTGTAATCTACCTCACGTAATCCAAGGTGTCGTGACAGACATTTTTTAGGTGTAGCTTTGCCTTTGTTTAGGTCTCTCAGTGCAGTTACCTCTGTTTTCTTTACTGTTTCTTTTGCTTTTTGTACCAAATAATCTGTTTGATTTATTATTATGTACCTGACTATAGTTTCGTTGAGGTTGATTTTCTTTTCTACGATATTCATGGTTCTAATATCTTTCAATTCACAATTAAAAGTAAACAGGCAGTAGAATCCGCTGTGATGTTTAGTTATAGGGTAGGCAAGTTTCTTTAGACCTTGTTTGTCAACTTTCATATCTTTGGCAACCACTTCACTGGTCAAAAGATCCGTGACTAAGGTGATGTTTGTTTCGACTTCATCTGAACTGAGTTCAGAGTTTAATATCATGTAGAGTTCGTAATTTTGCAACATAGTAGTTAGGTAAACGCTTCAGTATAACATAAAACTTTGGAAGTATTGTCTTTTTGTCAAGGTCATTTGTAGTTATCAAAGCTCGTTGGAATTGTTTGACATAGTGTAGTAAAAGTGCTTTACCTAAGTTATTAAATTACGTATACTATGAATCAAACACTAGATAAACCCACAATGGCTCCAACACAAACAAATACACAACCGATTATACCTGATTTTCTAACTGGAGAATCCAGAACAAATTTAGATCCTTTACCACCTAGATCATCCCTTCATCAAAGTATGCTTGAGAAGCTAATGAAAACAGTGACTAATAATGATATTGCAGAACTAAGTGTTTCAGATGCTCCTTTAGGGTCAAATGTTCTATCTTCAGTAGCTCAGCTTCCAGAGATGATTGTAAATCCATTTGCATCAGAAAAACTCTCAGCTGAATTACCATCAATAACTATATCAAATCAACTACCAGAAAGACTTATTCCAGTTTCAGAGAAAGTTACTATTGCACCTCCTATTCAACCATCTCCTCAACTTGAATCAACTCCTCCAGTGGCAATTTTACAAAAAGTTGATCCAAACTCTGAATATGCTCGTGGTGCTAAAAATCAGATAGTTAGTTTTTTTAGGAGATTTACAGGTGATTCTTTTGTGATTATCAATCCTGAAACTCCAGGTGGTTTACACACAGTTCAAAATTCTTTACCTATAAATACAGCTCACACTACTCAAGGATCATAATTTGTTGTTTCTCAACCCGACCAAGA
>JAYWFX010000045.1:0-3330 GCA_043778575.1 bacterium
GTATCTTTACTCTGCATCAATCAACATAATCACAACTCTAAGTTTCAATCAATGTCCCGCATGAATGCGGGGGATTTGAACCAAAGAGTGGAGATTAAACAAAAGGAATAAATTTTGCACAAAAAAATAAAGCGGGTAGTCAGCAAAGACCACCCACCTAAACTACTTTTTAGCACATGTGCATTTATTTTCAGGGAAAACTTCGTTTCCACATCCTTTGCAATTTATCGGAGCAACAACCTCGCCTGTGACAGTTTTTACACGATTGACGGACAATAAACCATACAACATAAAAAATACCTGCTAAGATTAGAGTTTACACAAAAAGTCACTAAAGACGATTTGCAATTCTACCTGATATGACTCTCTCTCTCTCTTGTCAAACCAGTACTCTGAGATCGCCGTAAAACCTGTCAAAACTAGCAATCTTTGCTTTGAGTTTGTTTGCTAGTACTACGTTTACACAATCCACTATCGATATATTTTTATTGGTGTGTTTTGAAAATTCCACCCAAGTCAAGTTTTCTATAGTCGTATCCACCCAAACTACATCTATAATGTCTGACATATAACTCCAAGCACTAGTCGCTGCAGATTGAGAATATTTTATGGATAGCACGTTTACCACTTCATATTTTACTAAGTTGGTGATAAAACACTGCTTATGTTCTATGTTGTTAGCCATCTTTCCTGCCTTCTCGTGAGTTGACTGATCCTCCATCAAATACGATACAATAAAGTCTGAATCTAAAATAATCATACTGACCGATATAAAATATCATCTATCTTTTTCCATAGTTCTGGGTCTGGGTTTTCTATTCGTAGTGCACCCTTATTTTTAAAAAAGGCATTTTTTGTTTTCTTGATTGTGTTTTGCCTGTTTTTTTCAATTCCTATTTTAAAATATTTACGAAACACTTCAGCCATCGGTAATTTTTCTATTTCAGCCTGTAGCCGTACATCAGCAATCATTTCGTCAGGTAGATACAGTTGTAGTCGAGTCATACAGATGTATATACATTATACATTAAAAATTAAGTTGTCAAAAAATAAAGTGGGCAGTCAGCAAAGACCACCCACCTAAACAACTACTTACACTCGCAATCCTTGAGGTACTTGCGACACTTGCCGCAAATCACAAAATTGCCTACATTAGTCATATGTGGAGCTAGTGTAACCGATACTGTGTTCAAGTTTATTGTAATCATACAAACCACTTCGGTAAAGTTAATAACACGAAAAGTCAATGAAGCCAATTCGTAGGCAAATCATTATCACTCTCTCTCTCTTGTCAAACCACGATCTTGTTTTAATCCTCACTCCCAGTAGCAACCCTCATAGTCGATAATCCTGCCATTCTCACAGAGGGTACCCTCTTTTTCTAGTAGTTGTATCTGGAGTTCACCCTTGAATCCTAACTTGAGAGCGGATATTATCCCGTCTTTGGCTACCACCCTCTGCCATGGATATACAGACATTTCCTCATCATTCATACCCGAAAGTATCCAACCAACTACCCGAGGATTGATACCAGTTGTTTTTCCGATACAGCCAAATGTAGTGACCCTACCAAGCGGAATACGCAAAACCTGTTCAAATACGGATGATTTTTGAGTTGGTGTGGCTGACATACTGAGATAATTTTTTAGATGTGTTGAGCGATGCTTGCTTTTTTATACAAAATATTTTTAGATTCTGTCTAATGCTCTCACGATCGTACTCCCGACGGATTTGGCGAACAGCACTCCTACCACTGGTTGATTATATCAGTCTCGTACTATCGTGTGTGGGTTTGTATTTTATCCGCTATAATCTGAGTAGTGGTATATTTCAAAGACTGGTCGGGCTAAACGCGGGACTGAGGCGAATCGAGTTTTCAGAATATCTTAGAACCAGTTTGTGGTTGTGTGGGTTAGTTATTTGTGTGTATATCTTTTTGGGGATGTACAGAATAGACAGAAAAGCCAAAGGGGTAAAAACACTCAGCGAACTAGCCTTTGGTATATTTTTAGTACTTCTCGGACTCATTTCCTACTTTTTTATATACGAGTTTGATACTGCTGTACTACCGTTTGGTGTACCAGTTAGTAGATTTATTTTGGCAGTTGGAGGTTTTATTGCTCTCTTTATCACAGCCGCAGGTAGAGTCACCATGTTTAGTATCGAGCGTATCCTGTTGTTATTTAAAGTTGGTAAAGTAAATGTGACGGTTATTGGATCTAGCAATTTTGCTCTCGATCGCTACCTAGAAACCCGAGCAGAAGTCGATCATATCACCCGATACCACAGACTCAATGAAGCCGATTATTTGTTTTTAGAAAAATCTGTTCAGACTGGCTATTTGAATGAAATATATATATTTACTAACCCAAACGACCATGAGTCCCAAGAATATGAGACAAAACTCGCTGAACTCAGTGAGCGATACAAAGCTAACTTGATTTTTTCCCCACTTGGACTAGGGTATTATCGACCCTTTGATCTGAGACCGCTCATTTTACGCGGCAAGGTATTTTTGGAGCTACGTCATAGCAACCTCGATGGCTGGAGAATCATTTTTAAACGGGTGTTTGATATCGTCTTGAGTGGGCTGTTTCTACTGATATTTAGTTGGCTGTACGCCCTAATAGCACTAGCCATAAAAATCGACTCAGTAGGATCAGTCTTTTACAGAAACGAACGTATCGGCCCAAATGGTAAAGTTTTTAAAGTTTGGAAATTTCGTAGATTCAAGCAAAAGTTTTGTACTTCAGAATCTGATAATACAGGGTTAGAATTAGAGAAAAAACTCATCGCCGAGCAAAACCTCAAATCAGACAGTATACTGTATAAAATAAAAGATGATCCTAGACTATCTCGTGTAGGTAGGTTTTTAGAGCGAACCAGCCTAGATGAACTACCCCAGTTTTTCAATGTATTTATCGGTAATATGTCACTTGTCGGCCCTCGACCCCATCAGCCTAGAGAGGTAGCAAATTACGAATCACACCATTTCAAGGTACTCAATATCCAGCCCGGCATCACTGGTATGGCACAGACAAACGGACGCAGCGACTTGAGTTTTGAACAAGAGGTCGAGTTTGACTCCTACTACGTCGAGCACTGGAGTTTTGGACTAGACCTGTGGATACTGCTAAAAACACCTTTTGTAGTATTGTTTAAAAGGCACAAAGAATAAATAAACTAGCGGGTAGTCATTTCTTTCCATATCTCAACCTCATCCCACTCAATCAGACCCTCAGGCTGGGTCAAACCCTCTTCACTACCTACATTTGTGGACACGATCAAAATCTTTGCACCATCACACCCTACAGCAATCTGCTGAGCTAG
>JAYWFX010000046.1:0-3316 GCA_043778575.1 bacterium
AGGAGGAGGTGAGTGTGCTACAAAATCTGGTGTAGGAAACAATATCAACACAAAGATAAAACTACCACTAACTGGTAAAGTAAAGTTCACTGTATCAGGAAAACTAGACAGTACTGCACCATTCAAAATTGTGAACACAGCAAACATCTTGCCATCCACAGAATTTACAGACATCGATCTAGCTGATAATGCTAGCACGGACACCAGCAGTCTGGATACAAATAGTACAAAACTCAACCCTCAAGGTGACGGAATAACCCCTACACCAATAAAACCCCAAGGAGATCCAACCACACCTACGACTCCTACAACCACCCCAACTACTCCAAAGAAAGTTATGGTAGCTGGAGGAACACTACTTCGAACTGGTGGAAGAGGTGAAAGATAGACTCAATCAACATAAAATATACACGAAAGCAATATTACACTCCTCCGGGGGGTGTTTTTTTTATGCTGTGCTAGATGTTGTGTTTTTGTGCTAGTTTGTGATGGGTATTATCCTACCAGATCTCCGTATTTTTATAGACTACGACCGCGTTATTCTCCACACAAAACTGGAACTTGTCGACGACTTGATTGAGGCACTGACTATTTTCTAACCAAGTAACTGGGCTATATTGACTGACTCCACTACTAATCACGCCCCTATCAAACCAGACTGCAAGCACTTTTGACTCAGTGTATATGACAACCCGTTTCCACGGTGCAAAGTAACTGATTTTGATACTGTCCGAAGATTCTTTTGGTACACCCGTCTCGATACGTCCTAGATTGTATTGAGTTTTAAAGAGAAAGTTAAATGAAAATAATTGATCGTCTGAGCTAATCCAAAAAAGATTGTTGTTATCTACATCAAAAGACCTGACACCCTCAGCAATGATTTTCCACTTGGATTGATCAAAATCTGGTACAAAATAGAGTAGACTATCTATATTGATAATTATCCCCTGAGAGACGCTTTTAACTTTGAAACTAAGATTTGGAGAACTCCTGCGAGATAGTTCTATATCTGCCCAAAAAACACGATCTTTGATATTGATTTCGGATATCTGCCAGACTTTGCGTTCGAGCCTATATACCGTATTGTATTTCCAAATCCAAATAGACTGTGGAGAAATTGTCTGTGCAATGCCGTCTATGTTTGAGTCTACAAAATTCAATTTTAGCTGATTATCAGGCAGCAGATCCATCAGCCACAATTTTGAGCTAGTATCCAAAACGAGAAATTGCGAATCGCTAGAAGCTACTACAGTATTTGGGATTATTGTCCCTTCGCCCAGTGATGAGAGTGATTTCAAAACAAAAGAATTACCCCGACGAACAAGCAGCAACTGACTTTCTTTGAGCCAAAAACTACTAGCTGACAACTTTTTCCACTGATTAGACCAAAACACCTTTTCATTGATCGGAGAGTTTGTATCATTTTGAATTTCGCTCTTTTGACCAACTAGACCAGTTAGATCATAGTTTTGGATGTAGAGTTTATCTTGAATTTGAAACAAGATATACGAATCACTCAGCAGCAAGATGTTTTGCAGAGGTAAATTGTCGTTTTTTTCCAGAAGAGTGTTTGAAGTTTTAGGTAGTAATACTAAGTTCTCAAAATTTGCTAGATCATTGCTACTAGTTGGACTCCACACAGAAAATATCTCGCTTTGGTATCTATCTTTTTGAACCGAAAATGTGAGATTATAGTTGTTTGGGATACGAAACTCAATCGGTGTTTGGAATTTTTGGTTGCCTGTCTCAATCTGCGAACCCGAAGGTAGTGTTTTTACATTTACACTGAGACTACTGGTCAGCCCCGAATCATTTTTGTCAAAATTAAACGAATATCCAAGTGAGAAAATAAGCAAAAAAGGGCTGATTGAAACAAAAAAAATGGCAAATATAGTAAATAGATTTCTCTTGAGATGAGGAAGCATGGAAACGTGTTGTCTACATGTAGTATTAGTTCAAACTATTTGTCAAAAGACTTTCTATAACATAGAATACTGTCAGAACACAATCGTTTAAACAAAAATTATGGTACAAAAACAAAAAATTGATCAATTATCAGCTAAAAAACCACGTCGACTGTTCAAGCTCGGAGTATCTTTACTCATTTTTAATTTAGTCCTCGGAAGTCTAGCATTGGGTGATTTTTTTAACCAACAACGGATTCTCAATCTCAGAACCAAAGATCAAGATGTACTCGGAACGGTGCGAACTATACCACGTTTTGATAAGAGTTTTATCATGAGTAATCAGACTTTTACCTCAAGTAGAGCCTTTCCAGACAGTCGAAGTGTCCAAGATTATCTATCGAGGAAAAATTCTCCACTAGCAAATTATCGCCCAGAGGGTCAAGCTGCAAGTACGTGGATCTACAACGCAGCACGAGGTATATCAAGTAGTAAATATGGTATATCTCCATCCATAAACCCCGGAGTGATTTTAGCTTATTTAGAAAAGGAGCAGAGCCTAATATCGGTTAGAGATTACGATGTAAACAAAGACTCAGAAAAGCGAATAAAATACGCTATGGGATACGGTTGCCCAGACACAGCAGCGTGCGACCAGCAGTTTAACGGGTTTGTCAACCAAGTAAACTGGGCAGCATATCAACTGCAGTACAACTACAACAACTCTTCAAACTATAGAACCGCACCCTACAACACCAACAGCACGATAAATACTTTAGATGGATATTCGGTATATTTGACCAACGAAGCTACTGCCTCCCAGTACAGATACACGCCACACGTATACTGGGGAAACTACAACCTGTGGAAAATAATAACCGCAAACGGCTGGGGGGTCTCTGAAGAAACCTTTACCTACCAAGAAATTGACAGTCTCAATCTACCAAACAAAGACAACAAAACAGAAGACTCAAAACCACAAAAACCCGTCAGTACCGAACCCCAGATTACTCTATCTCAAGTCAAATCACTCCTAGAAAAAAAATATACAATCGGAGACACAGGAGAATCCATAAAAACCCTACAAAAATTTCTGAAACAAGAAGGATATTTTACCAACAGTTCTATAACTGGCGAATATGGTGCAATCACTGATTCAGCTCTAGCACGTTTTAGATCAGACAACGGAATTAGTATCAAATCTGAAAACCCTCAAAATGACAGATGCAAGCAGCTAGTATTGAATAACTACACTATAGGCAATGAAAATGATGAGATAAAAGAACTCCAAACCTGTCTCAAAAACATGGGCTTATTTAACTGGCCACTCATTACAGGTTATTTTGGGCCAATAACCAAAAAAGGTCAGGAAGCAGCCAGATCTAGCTTTAATGGTGAAAACTCTACAGCCT
>JAYWFX010000047.1:0-27756 GCA_043778575.1 bacterium
TCTCATTGTAAAAGACGAGGAAAAACTGCTAGCCGGTTCTCTAGACAGTGTAAAAAATCTTGTGGATGAAATAATTATCGTGGACACTGGATCAACTGACAATACTGTAGAAATTGCCAACCAGTACACAAACAAGGTGTATTATTTCGAATGGATAGATGATTTTGCAGCGGCACGCAATTTTGCTCAATCAAAGGCTACTTGTGATTATGTGTTTAGATGGGACGCTGATTGGTTGATCTCGGTAGAAGAATCTGAAAAAATACAATCTCTAAAAAAAGACTGGTTCGAAAATGCTGATCAAGTGTATTTTACATGGGACACCACTCTAAATGGCGACGGAAAGCCAACCACCACAAGTCTGACCTATTTTATCTATCGAAGTGGGTATTATCATTGGGAATTGCCTATTCACGAAATGCTAGTACAAAACAACCCTAATGCTCTCTTGGTAAATAAATCATGGCCAGATATCCATATACAACATCTAAAAGATTTCACCACCAGAGATATTCGTAGCTCGCAAAATATCACCATCATGGAGAGTGCTTTGCAGAAAATGAATCATAGAGAAATTGGATATACTAGGATTTTGAAAAATTATATTGCTGAGTTGTATCTAATCAATCGTTTTGATTCTGTAGTTGATAACGCACGAATATACTTGCAGTCCGTACAAACACACAGATCTGTATTTACGGACTTTGATGCTACAGTTGTAGATTTAATGGTTGCTTCACTTATTCAGCTCAACAATCTTTCAGAAGCTAAAACAGTTGTAAATGAATTGTATGTGTCGATGAATCACTTGAGGAGAATTCATATCCTAGCAGGAGATATAGCCTATTTCTTTCATGATTTTCACAATGCAGCCATAGAGTATGAAACTGCTCAAAACATCAAAATAGTTGTCGAAACATTTGCAGTCATGGATGTGGAGAGGTTGGATATATATGTAAAATTACAATTAGCTAAGCTGTATTTTGCATCAAAAGACCATGAAAAATCAAGGGAAAATCTGTACTACATTATCTCAAACTCGTCATTAGACCAAAACATAATGGAGTCTAAACACCTGCTTAATGAGATTAAATTTGCATTAGAAGTCGGATAGTTGGATGTTTTTGACAAGAGGTTTTTTTCACCCTACAATTAAATTGGTTAAATATGTTTTTTGTAGAAGTGGATAGTAGTTTACTTAGGCCTGAGTACACCCACTAACACAACTACAAATATTCGCATAAACAAAAACCAAAACAAATACATATATTTTATGCAACTCAAAAAAATTCTCTCAACAGCAGTATCAGTATCAATCATGGCAACAGGTGTAGTCGCTTCAAACTCTGCACTCCTTAGTTCTTTGATTGGAAACATGACTCCTACAGCATATGCTTGTGATCTATCTAGTGGTGACACTACGACCTGTATCATCAACAATGCTACCGTTTCTTCTGTTACCCAAGACCAAAACACTAGCGATAACACAGCCACGGTTAGCGATATAGTTTGCTACTCTATTGATCTTGCTACAGCTACCACAGATACAAAGCTCACTATCAACCCACTTGACACCAATTCATATACAGCAACCATCACAAACATTGGTCCTTCAACCTTGAAGTCAGCATCATTTACTTTTGGTTACAATGATACACAAATTATTGATCCTACTACAGTGACGGTCGGTTCAGGAGCTTTAGGTTCACCAACTCTGACAGGTACTGGTGCTACACGACAGTACGCAAACACAATCACTGGTTTATCAGTTGCTTCAGGTGCTACAGTCACAGTCACTTTTGCTACTTCAGTACTAGGGTCAGCTGTTGGTACAGTCACTGCAAACTTCAATGTTACTCCATTGGATGATAGATTAGCTACTAACTCATTCCTATCTAGTTGCCCTGTCATTGACACAGATCTGACAAATAACCCAAGTTTAGACAACACTTCAATAGTTGCTCAAGCTGACCTTTTGTTGGTAAAGACTTCCTCAGGAGGTTCAAGCTCACTAACAAACACCGAAGGTCAATTTATCAAGGGTGCTGCGGGTTCATATACATTGACAGCTACCAATAATGGTCCTTCGATTGCTGGACAACCTATCACTATAGTTGATAATCTCCCAGCAAATTTGACATACACAGGATTCACATCCACAGGTAGTGTTTGGACATGTGTGCCATCAGGTTCACCTACAGTTGCAGGTCCAGTTACAATCACTTGTACAAACCCAAATAACTTAGCAAACGGTGCTACAGCCACTCCAGTCACTTTGAATGTAATTGTAAATGCATAGTTTTTAGCTATATCATTTGAATTACAAACTCATTTTACTAACTTTTTGTTACAATGCCCACTTTTATAGTGGGTTCTTTGGTGTGCCAGCTTTATGCTTCTCATAGCTTTTCTTGAAATCAACCACCTTTTACTTGACCTAGAAAGAGATTTGATTTTAACATGGTTTAATATGGCGTTTCATTTTCAGATTCAAAGGATAATTTCTCTAACAGTGTTTTCAATGGTTCTTTTTTCTCAGTTTCCTTTGCAAAACATTTCTATTTATTCTCAGCCTACATCAGGTGCGTTGATTTTAAAACCAGTTCAATCATCAGAAACACCAGATCCACTTTCAAAAAGCTGGGTAATCGAGTCACTCACAGCTGGTCAAAGTGTAAATCGTGAAATTGTAATTTCCAATAGTTTTGATGTAGAACAAAAACTCAAAGTAAAGGGCAGTGATGCGACACAAAATACTATCGGCACTTTTTCAGTAAAGGAGGTGGGCGAGCCAAGTGATGCAGTAGGTAATTGGCTAAAGGTGGAACAAGATAGTATTGTCGTACCAGCCAAATCAGAAGCCACCATCAAATACTCAATTTCTGTTCCCGAAGGTACAAAGTCGGGCGAGTACGCTGGTGCAGTCGTTACATACAATGACAATACTGGAAGTGAAAATACACCGATTTCACAGGCTGGTGTGAGAGTGTATATCACAGTTCCGGGAGATAATCAGAGTATTAAGACAGTCTTTCGAGACCCAACTTTCTCCAAGGATAAAAGCTCTACAGAGATTATCAATATAGATTACTTATTTTCAAACACAGGTTCTGTTTATACGAAGTCAAAAGGGAAAGCAACTCTATCATTACCTGATGGTACAAAAGTAGATTCGCCTATTGATTTTGATACTTCACCAAATACCAAGGATATAACTCGCAGTTTTGTATTCAATAAAAAATTACAATCTGGTAAGTACACCCTTGAGGCAAACTGGGAAAATAGCCCTCTCATTACCAGTAATAAAAACGATACAAACAAGGACTCAAGTTCAAATAAGTCACTAAAAAATGAGTTTAATGTTGATTCAGATGTAGTCACAACCATAGCAAATCGTGGTAATTCAAATCCTCTAAAAGTAGAAGATAACAAAACAAAGACCGACACAAATCCATTAAATGATAACAATAAGCGTATTTTGATAACACTAGCATTTGCCTTGGTTGGTGCTGGAATAATCACTGCGATTCTATATTTCGTCCGTGGTAAAAAGAAATCATCCCAACCAGATCATTTGCAGCGTCTTGAGTCACTCAAAATGAAAAGCGGAAAATCATCCAAAGGTAATCCACAACCTAGTGATGTTGCAACACCAAATAATAATTCAACTACTCAACAATCTGTTGCTAATTCTCAGTCTGAAAATATAGTTGATGATGTACTTGATAACGATTACGTTTGATAAAAATAACTTACAGATTTCAAGAATATGTTATCCTCAAAACAACTCCGATCGCTTTTCTTAGAGTTTATGGCAAAAAAAGGTCATGCTGTGTTACCATCCGCCAGTCTTATTCCCAAGGAAGACCCGACACTGCTATTTGTAAATTCTGGTATGTATCCTCTTGTACCGTATTTACTTGGTGCCGATCATCCTGATGGAAAGAGGTTGGCTGATTCTCAAAAATGTGTTCGCACTTTAGATATCGAAGAAGTAGGAGATAATAGACATCTCTCATTTTTTGAAATGCTTGGTAGTTGGAGTCTAGGGGATTATTCAAAAGAAGATTCTATTCGATGGGGGTTTGAGTTTTTGACTAGTGGTAATTGGCTTGGATTAGATCCGAATCGATTGTTTGTAACTGTCTACAAAGGTAGTGATATAGTAGGTGAGGACACAGAGTCTATACAGATTTGGAAAGATGAATTTACTAGGGTTGGAGTTGATCCTGTCGTGGGTGAGGAAGTTTCAAATGACATATTTAGAATAACCAAAAAGTCGGGCAAAGATAATTGGTGGGGGCTACCATATAGGGGGCCATGCGGGCCATGCAGTGAAATATATTATTTACTTAATCATAACCCTGTTTATTTCCATATCAGTGAATTTCCAAAGATGACTGACTTACAAAAAGAGGATTTTATAGAAAACCAGATTGTAGAGATATGGAATCATGTATTTATGGAGTACGAAGGTGAGTGGGGTGAAGGGTTTGAGCCGATAAATGTGGTACCACTCAAACAAAAGAATATAGACACTGGTATGGGATTTGAAAGGATTTTGACCGTGATTAATGGTTTGGAAACTTGCCAAGACACAGATCTTTTGAAGCCTATTTCTGCTGTTGTTGATAAATATGCTGTATCTATCGATTGAATCTAGCTGTGATGAGACTTCATTAGCTCTTTTGGAGTGTAGCGATAAGTCTTTTTATTCTGATAATCTAGTTACTTGTTTAAACTCGCTGGTTGTTAAATCCAGTATTGTCTCTTCTCAGATAGCTGTTCATGCTCAATACGGCGGCGTAATTCCTGAAATAGGTGCACGGCTACATGCCGAGCAGATACACTTCATTTTTAATCAAATGCTAGAAAAAGCGTCTTTAGAAATAGAAAATCTGCGCGATTTGGACACTATTTTTGTGACCACAGATCCGGGGTTGATGTCTGCACTTCGAGTCGGTATAGAATTTGCCAAGTCAATTCAGTTTTTTTTACAAAAGAAATTTGATAAGACAATTGAAATCAATAGTGTAAATCATCTCAGAGGACATGTAGCTAGTTGTTTTTATCATCCCAAGTCGTCAGCTGATGATGATATTTATCCCCATTTACATTTATTGGTGAGCGGTGGTAATTCTCAGATAATTTTATTAAAATCTTGGAATGACTGGTCGGTTGTTGGTAAAACACTTGATGATGCTGCTGGGGAGACCTTAGATAAAATAGCTCGAATGATGGGGATTGATTATCCTGGTGGTGCTACAATTGCTAAAATAGCAGGAATCGTAGAGGAAAACAGGTGTAATTTGCCTCTCAGTATGAAGGGTGACAGTTTAGATTATTCTTTTTCTGGTTTAAAAACCTCCGTCAGGTATTTGATTCAGAAACAATCAATTGATGACCTAGAGTTTGAAAAAAAACTGAGTTTTGACGAGTTAGAATCTCTAATCAAACACCAAGCAAGTAAAAATAAATTAAATAAAAAGTTGCAGTTATTGTTAGATATTTGTGTATCTGCTCAATTTGTTGTCATTGAGCAACTTATTAGGAAACTGAGTTTAGGAGTGCGTGAATATTTACCGAAGTCTCTAGGAGTATCTGGTGGTGTGTCAGCAAATCAGCTGTTACGCAAAAAAGTACAAGGATTAGCTATAAAAAACCATATCAACCAAGTATTTATTCCCCAGATATCTTTGACAGGTGATAATGCTGTCATGATTGGCTTGGCAGGTGTTGCAGAGTTACTCAAATAATTCTTTACTCGAATCTACCGTTTGTACGCTTGAGTTTTGGGTCAATTAGCATCAGATAGATCGTTTCTGAATTGTCTTTATCTAATAGGATTTGCCCTATATTTCCTATTTTACTGCTGAGCCCAATTTTATCTTGGGAGTTCCAGCTTTCTCCTTTATTCTTTGTTTCCAACAATTTATTTCCTACGCTGACATAAATCCTATCTAAACCCTTGGCTCTATCGATAGCTACGTCTAAAATATTTTGCTGATCAGCTTGCAACGGCAGTAGGAGTTTTTTAAAGGGAAGTTTAGAAATGTTTTCGCTATACCATAACTGGTTATCAGCTACCATAATTGCAGATTCAATTGCCCCATTTGGCGTGCTTACTGGTATAAACCTATCAAATAGAGTAAAGATATTCTTTTTCGGATTACTACTAATGAAGCTAGCACCCTCTGTTTTTGTTTCTGATTTTTCTGTGATTGGCTCTTTTTCAGTGTTGATAGTTTCCCAGCTGTCTCCATCATTCAAAGATATACTTACTCCTACTGTTCTTAGAATTACAAATAGTGTAGGTTTTATTCCTTGAGTGAATCCTACTTGGACTGGTGTTTCTTTGAAATTTTGGACTTTCTTCCACGTACTTCCAGCATCTAAACTCCGAATCAAACTCCCCCCCTCCAATAGTGCATAAACTCGTAGCGGATTTGCTGGATCAATAGTGATAATATTTACACCAATATCCACCTGAACTTCAGTGTATGTCAGTTTAAACGTATCACCACCATCATTGGAGGAATAAATTTTACCAATTTTGTCATTTGTCTTACCAGCCACAAAAATATTTTGCTCGTTTTGGGTATCAATGATAAAATCACTGGGAACAAAACTATCATTTTGATTAATTTTAGCGGTTATTTCCTGATTTTTTTTATTTTGATCAAATTCGTTTGAATTAATATTAAAGATGTACTTTCTCTCCCAGTCTCGACCGCCGTTGGTGCTTTTAAACAGACCTTTGGTTTTGGTTAGTAAAAATAGTGTGTCCTTGTTGACTTGAGAAATCTTGTTTCCTGATAAATTTGATAAGCCCTGCACATCTTTTCCACCAGATACTGTTTTAACACTGTTAATTTGACCAAATCCATCAGACTTTATTTCAGGATCATGCTTTAAAACCCCTAAAATAGTCGGAGCCACAAGCGGATTGCTGATACCTAAGTTTAAGCCAGTGCATGACTGTGCTGTCGTTAAAATAGCTAAACTTGAGATAAATAATATAAAAAAACGTTTGATTGGCTGGTAGTTCATAATATAAATATTCGAATTGAGTTGTATTTGCCCTAAATCTAGGTTTGTTTACAATTCTTGACAAGTTGCTTGCCAGAAATAATAATGTTACTCATATTGAGTTGGTAACTTAAAAAAAGTTTATATGTCATTGTTTATAAAAAAGTTTTTCACATCGTTAGCACTGGTTGCAGCCTTGTTTGTTTCATTCGTCAGTTTCATCCCAACTCCAACTGCTCTTGCTGGAGATATTTTGCCACCAAGCTCAAAGCTGTGTCCTACTGGAGGGTGTGCCGTTGATGTAAAAAATGGCGATAAAAACGCTATTGTGGATGTCATTATTTTGATCGCTAATTACGCTACTTATGTCATTGTAGCTGTGTCAATTCTCTTCTTGATTTACGGTGCTTTTCTGTATGTTACTGATAACGGTAGCGGAGACAGTGCCAAAAAAGGTCAAAAAGTATTGGTCAACGCTATCATTGGTTTGGTGATTGCCATTTTAGCATACACAATTGTCAGTGTTGTTTCAAACTTGGTAGGAGGTACTAAACTCAGTGTTTAACCTTTTCGATAATTTTCTATGAAACTATATTTCCACCAGACGGTGGTTTTTTAGTGCGTTTTAGATAACTCTATTTTCTGCACGGCTTTGTGTACTATTTTTTTGGAGTCACGATGTAGTTGAGGTATTTTCCAGTAATTCCTCTGATTTGAGCATCTATTGCAGGAATACCCATAAACACAAAAAATAGGGGTGAAAGTAAGCAACTAAGACCCAAGAGCAACCAGTGATAAGTTTTTGTGGGTTGATTTTTTTCTGCACTTCCACCAATGTAGACTATAGTTATGTAGCTAAATATACCCAAAAACAACATACTCAATATAGTAAAATATTGTGAAAACAATGCTAGATTTTGTGCTGCTTGTGTGCTTCTAAACTCAAAACTCCCCAGTGTTCCGGGTAAATACACTCCGAGAGTAAAAAGTATTGGAGAAGTTGCCCAAAAAAAATGATTAGTAAACTGTAGAAAAGTCATCCTGAGCCTAATTCGTAAATCTATGTCTTTACCCCGACTATCAAAAAAGAATCTACGAATCATGTAGGGAAATCCCTCGACTCCACCCCAAGCCCACCGTTGAAGTTGTTGGTATTGGGTCTTGATAACCTCTAAATAATCATCTCCTTCCACGGCGTCACCCTCAAATACACCATAAAATGGATATACATGAAATTTACCTTTGAAGTGGTCAATACATTTTATGTGTAGAACTGAGTCTTCCGCGATAACCTGACGCTCCCAAAAATCCACACGCTGCAACACTGACATTGATAGGCTGTATATTGCAAATATTGGAGTCTCACCATTTATTGCTTGCTGACCCATGTTGTAGAGTGTGGTTTGAGCAGCAATCTGTCGTGGCCAAATACTCGTCCGAAAAAAATTATTTGAATAGTTGTGAACAGGTTGGAAAGCAGCTTGAAGCCTGTCTGGACTTAGACAAAATCTATAGGTAAGATGGTGGAAGAAAAATTTGCCAAGGTGAGAATCAGCATCTAAACTCGTCAAAATAGTTTTTTCTGGATGGATCCCTTTGGATTTTATATACAGTGAAGCCTGTCTCCCACCCCAGTCTTCATTGCTTGCTTTACCTCGAATTTCGTTTGGTAAGTCTTTTGGGTGCTGTGTAAATATGAGTGTTAATTGTTTTTCATTTGACTCTACACTGGCAAATAATTCACTGGTATATTCCAAATTTGTGTGATCATTAGAGTAGATAACGTCTAAATCAGACTCTTTTATATTATGGCTATTTATCCACACCTCTTTTGATACTGCAGCTCTCACTAGTTCATTTGGGTGATCTCCAAACCGCTCTTCTTGGCTTACAAATACAATTATTTTTCGTAAATCATACCCAGACTCAAATATACATCTCAGAGATCTGATTAAAACCTCAGCTGGTTCGTTGTAAATTGAAAATATAGTAATATGCTCAACCTCATCAAAACAAACGGTGCTTTTATCTAGGAGTTTAATGTCTTGGGATATTTTTCCTTCCCAATCTATTTTCCCATCATATTTATCTCTAAAATTTTCTAAAGTATGAATTCTGCTGTTTGGATTATCAAAAAAAAATTGCCAGTCAAAAGAATTCCAACGATCCAATTGCCTGTAGGTGTATAGAGTAAAATATGTGTTGAGAGTCAGCTTTAATACCCATAAAAAACTGTAAACTATCAAAAAAAGAGCAATAACTGTAGGCTTGTAAAAGGAGAGAACTACAATTACACTTAAAAAAATCAATGAGCTTAGACCCAATGAGCTCTCTAGTAATCTGTATCTTAGGGTCTGTCTGTCTTGATTGATACTTGTTTCCATATATTACTTAGGCAAATATATTTGGAATGACCAATAAATTACCCTGTCGCTTTGGAAAATTTGTTATTATATTGGATCTGATTGTTTGATATAAGTCACTTTGATCGGGCTCATCTTCACGTAACTGGCTGATTAGTATAGTTTTACTCCCCGCAAAATAATCCACTCCAGAAACATCAACTGCATCGAGCTCATTTACATATTCTAAAATCTCTGCCAATTCACCTTGATATTTGGTGACAAATAGATCACTTGGATACTGTTTTATCCTGGCTAGCACTGAGACTTTTTTTACGGCGTTAGTTGATAGTGCGGGCATATTATCTGACAAAATTATTCACCAATGCAGATTATGTCAACAGTCGTTTCGGACTTGCATAGAGGTGTAAACTGTGCTTTAGACTTCTGACAATCAAACGCTATGTTGTCTCTCACTCCTCCTCCTAAAAATGTGTTTTATGATTCTTCTGGTATTCGAAAGATAATCTCTAAAATTGGAATAATATTCATTATTAGTGTTTGCCTCTTTATATTAGTGTTATTTACAAACAGTTACTACGTTTTGCTAAAGGTTTTAGGTCCGATCTCAGGATTAAATTATTCAACAAAAGTTGGTAGTCCAAACAATCAAAGATCCCAGAATATACTGACTATTAAACCAACACAAGAAGATTATGATCAACTCAGGCAACACATTAATAACATAAATATAGTAATTTTACCATGGCTAGAGCTCGATTATTCAAACTTTAGCATCACAACTATCAATAACAATTTTACCAGCAGTATACGTGAATTCATATCGACTTACAGGCCAAATATAAGTATCTGGTTTTCTTTTGAAACTGGCACTAGCCTGAGTTTTTTAAATGATAAAAACACTGGGTTCTTTGCTGAAAAAGTGATTAGCCAAATGAGACTTCATAATGGAAATACTTTTGTCTTATCATCTCCAGAATATCTAGTGAATTTGGATTCTGTCTTGTATATCTTGCATAATTCTCTCAGAGAAAACAGCATTCCAATATATATTTCTACAGGGACTATTGATCATATAGTATTGAGTATCTTTGTCCAAAATAGTGAGGGTGTGGTGTTTGAACCTGTTAATATTTCTAAATTACAGTCACTTTATGACGAGATATCATCGTTTCCTGATTTGAGATATATACTCCAAGTACCGTCACTGTCAATCGAACAAATACTATCAGAGCAGGGTGGTGTAAGATTTGAAGAAATTATAAAATATAACAAGATTGAGTCAATCCTAAAGAACCAAAATGGTGTACAATCTGTCCAATTAAATATCAATTCTGACACCTTTCAGCCACAAATTACCTTTAAAGATTCGGATAATCAAAACCACCGGATTATTCTAAATGACGGAGTGTACGGATACAACTGGCTGCAATTTGTAAATAAGCTATCACTAAGACCCTTTGGTTTGTCACTTGCAAATCTTGATTTTATTGATCCACTGATTATCGAAGTTGTAAACCAAAGCGATCAGAATGAACAAATAACAACACTGACAAATGGTTTTGTATTCGATTATTACATTGATGTGCTCGGTGAAGGTGATATATATAAACTTAAACAAAAATTTACCCCTGGCAAACGCTACCTCGAAATCAATAATGGGTTGATAGTCAGACAATCTATAACTAATTTTCCAGAACGATCAAAGGTTCAGCGTTATGGTGTCGAAGGTAAAAATATTGCACTTACTTTTGATGATGGCCCTGATCCTAATACAACTCCTCAAATTTTAGATATCCTGAAAAACAACAATATCAAGGCAACCTTTTTCGTTATTGGTAGTAACGTTCTTCTGTACCCTGAATTAACCAATCGGATTGTCAAAGAAGGTCACACACTCGGTAATCACACCTATACTCATCCTCATACCTATAACCTAGAAGCTGATACGTTTAGACGAGAGCTTATTGCCGCAGACGATGCAATCTTCACATCTACTGGCACTAGACCAAAAGTTTTTAGATTGCCGTATAACGATCTTCCAGCCTTATCAATCGAAAGAGATACAAATTCCTTGGAGTTGATTAGTTCTGTTGGCAAAGTCATGTCGAAAGCCAACGTAGATAGTCTTGATTGGAATTCTACAAAAAAAGATGATATTGTTAGTTCCACTATTAAGGGTATTGATAATCAGAAAAAACCTGCAACTATTTTGTTTCATGATTCTGGTGGAGTAACTCGTAATCCTACTATAGCAGCGTTGCTTGATATTATTAATGAGCTTAAAATTAGAGAATACTCTTTTGTTACGGTAGATGAGCAGATGTCAAAGTCTAATACCATAGTTTCGGACAATGAAAAAAGTATTAGCGAAAAAGAAGACTCTTCGTTCCTGTCTTGGTTATACTCTTTCTCTGAGGGTCACATAATATTGAAAATCGCCATTATCATTGCTCAAATTTACCTGTTTATTTGTATATCTTTTGGTTCAGCTAAGCACTTGATACTCTCGTTGTTGATGCTGTATAGAGTTATTCGTAAACCTCATTTACAATTGTATGATGGCACTTTTGATGAGACTGTTAGTGTGTTGGTACCTTGTTTCAATGAGGAGCGAGTCATTACACGTACAATTGATTCAATACTTGATTCTGATTATCTTTTTTATGAAATTATTATTATTGATGACGGATCTACAGATGGCACCGTTGAGCTATTAAAAAACAGATACGCCACCACCAAGCAGGTTACCATTGTAACAAAGCAAAATGGAGGTAAAGCATCTGCACTTAATCTCGGGATTGAAAAATCTCATGGAATATACGTAATGGGTCTCGATGCTGACACGACAATTTTACCAAATACTTTATCAAAAATGATGCGACACTTCTACGATCCAGAGGTTTCTGGTGTTGCAGGAAATGTACAAGTAGGAAATGATAATAATTTTATCACTAAAAACCAGCGATTAGAGTATATTTTAGGTCAAAATTGCGATAAATTTGGTATGCAGTTGTTGAATTGTATTACGGTTATACCTGGTGCACTCGGGGTTTGGAAAAAATCAGTTGTGCAGGAAATTGGTGGATACCAGTGTGATACACTCGCTGAAGATACTGACTTAACTCTAAGACTGCTAAAACATAAAGGAAAAGTAGTGTACGAATCCCATGCCCTCTCTATCACCGAAGCACCTGAGACACTGCGATCATTATACAAACAGCGTTTTAGATGGCAGTATGGAACTCTCCAGAGTCTATATAAGCACAGATCAGTTTTTTTAAATGTCCGCCACGGGTTTCTAGGTTTGTTTGCACTACCAATGCTTATCAGTAGCTATATTTTTATTGGTGTATTGCCAGTGGTTGATGTATTTATACTGAGTTTGTTTACAAAAATAATACTTCAGCTCTGGTTTCCTTATGTACCACTCAATTCTCTTTTACAAAACTCATTCTTTGCAGGTGGAATAGTCTTTAGCGTATCGTTTCTTATCACTTATTTGTTTCAGGTTTTGCTTTCTATTTATCTTGATCCAAGCGAACGAAAGTGGAGGTTATCACTAATGGTACCATTGCATATACTCGTTTATCGTCATATTACTTGGTTTGTTACCGTTCGTGTTTTGATCAAGGCATTGTACGGTGACAGGGTAGGGTGGAATCATTTGCAACGCACAGGAAACGCTAATCCCAGCAGAACTAGTGTTGATTTGAAACCCAAATTTCAATCATAAGATCAGACAGATCAGATAATTTTATCAATAAAGATTCCCCTACTAAGAGGGGGGTTTACTTTTTTGGGAATTTACTAAACTACTTGGTATTAACTTCTACATCTTGCACATTTTCAGTGGTAGTTGATGATTGAGATTCGCTCTGTGATGAATTGTCTGTTGATTGATCTGATACATTTGAAGCTGAGTATATCTTTTCACCAATTTTCATTAGATGGTCAGTCATAGACTTTGCTTTGGTATCGATCTCATCTTTTGTAGCATCTTCTTTTTTGAGAATTTCCTGCAATTCAGATTTGAGAGTTTCAATTTCTTTTTTATCGTCTTCTTGGAGTTTGTCACCCATGTCTCTGATGAGTTTCTCAGACTGAATGATAGCATTTTCTGCCTCATTTCTACTCGTTGCCTTAGCTTTTTTTAATAAATCGGCCTCTTTTTGTCTTTCTGCTTCATCAATTGCTTTCTGTTTTTCATCTTCGGATAGTGTGGATGATCCAGTGATGGTTATATTAGCTTTTTTCCCTGTACCCTTGTCTAGTGCGGTCACAGTTAAAATGCCATTTGCATCTAAATCAAAAATTACTTCAATCTGTGGAACTCCACGGGGAGCTGCAGGTATGTCAGACAATGTAAACTTACCCAATGACTTGTTATCAACTGCCATAGGTCTCTCACCTTGAACCACGTGAACATCCACTGCTGTTTGTCCATCCGCATATGTAGAAAATACTTGTGATTTACTTGTAGGGATAGTAGTGTTTCGTGGGATCATCGCTGTAGCAATACTACCGGCTGTCTCAATAGCCAAGGTCAATGGTGTTACATCTAATAGTAATATATCTTTTACATCACCTTTTAGTACTGCACCTTGGATAGCTGCCCCCATTGCAACAACTTCATCAGGGTTTACTGTCAGATTTGGTTTCTTGCCAAAGAATTCCTCAACAGACTTCTGAACCAAAGGCATTCTAGTCATACCACCAACCATGATGATTTCGTTGATTTGAGTCTTATCCAAACCGCTGTCAGCCAATGCTTTTCGAACTGGTTCCATGGTTCGTTCTACCAATCCTCGTACGAGATCTTCTAGTTTACTACGACTTAGCGTCATCAATAGGTGTTGTGGTTGACTATCAGCACCCATAGTTATGAATGGTAAGTTGATCTGATGTTCATTTTGCGTTGAAAGATCGTGCTTTGCTTTTTCTGAAGCTTCTTTGATGCGTTGTTTTGCTGCCTTATCATTCCCAAGGTCTATACCAGTGTCTTTTTTGAACTCAGCAATCACATAATCAATAACTGATCTATCAAAATCTTTTCCGCCGAGATGAGTATCGCCATTTGTTGCTAAAACCTCTATCGTCTCATTAGAAATATCAAGAACTGTCACATCAAACGTACCTCCTCCAAGGTCATACACCAACACCTTTTCATCACTTCCTTTCTCAAATCCATATGCTAAAGCGGCAGCAGTTGGCTCGTTTATGATTCTTAGCACCTTTAAACCAGCAATTTCCCCTGCATCTTTTGTCGCTTGTCGTTGGGCATCATTAAAGTATGCTGGAACTGTAATTACAGCCTCAGTGATGGATTGACCAAGTTTGTTTTCTGCATCTGTTTTGAGTTTTCTCAGAATTGCCGCTGAGACTTCTTCTGGTGCATATTGTTTACCTGATTTAGTCTGCACCTTTACTTTGTTACCACTATTAACTACTGTGTATGGAATAACCTTTAGGTCGCTTTGTACATCTGAATCATCAAACGATCTACCAATAAATCTTTTTACTTCATAAAAGGTGTCTTCTGGATACAAAATACTATTTCTCTTTGCTACCTCACCAATAGTCACTGAACTATCTTTTGCGTTGTAAAAGAAAGCTGATGGTGTAGTTCGAGCACCTTCTGAATTTTCCACGATGACTGGTTTTCCTGCGACTACATAAGCCATTGCTGAGTTAGTAGTACCGAGATCGATTCCGAGAACAATTGACATATATACGTATTAAAGTTGATTAAACTGTGTGAAAAAATAATACCATTAGCAACCTAACTTGTCAAGTGCTAATTTATTAACATACGATAATTCCTACTTGCAACCAAGATCCACTGATGTCTTTGTCTCTGGAGCAGTTTTATAATCAAATAAACATACAATCCATTTTTCAGTGTTAGATATGTATTTTTTGCTGGTGTTTGGCGTGTAATTTATTTTTTCAGAACTATCTAGGTACTCAATTACTGATGTATCGATAATTTTTTCGCCTCGATTTTTAAAATTTAATTCTTTAGCATATTTTTCTTTATATACTTCACTTGAGAAATATGTTTGCTCATTCTTGAGTTCAGAGTTGAATTGAGTTAATGCAGATAATGTATCTTGGTCACGAGTCAAGAGTCGTTGTGAGTACCAGTAATCAAAAAAATAAAATATATTTAAAAAAAGCCCAGTTATTATGAACAGATTAAAAATGAGCTTAATGTAGGGAATATTGAAGAAGTTTTGAATTTTAGTCATTTAACTTTAGACATTTAGATTGTAGTTAATAATTGCAACTGTAAATATAAACGAGAAAGACTGATAGAAATTAATCTGTCAAAGATGACTACGTTTGTAATTAAATACTCAAGGCTCTTGACAAAGTGTTATCAAGCATGATTGCTGTCAACTGTACATTCTATGGCTATTACTCGTAATCAAGCAACACTCGCCGATTCGCAATTAAATTCAGTTGCACAAATGGCTGAAAACAAAAATACAGATGTTTCTAGTATTCCTAGTGGTAAAAGATCGGGATTTATCGGATCAACTATAGACGAGCTAAAGAAAGTTGAGTGGCCAACTCTGCGATATGTCTTAAATTGGTCTGCAGTGATTATATGTTTTTCGGCATTGTTTGCTGTATCATTAGGTTTTTTTGATCACATTTTTACTGGAAGTATCAAATTTGTAGATTGTACATCAACTGGATTTAGAAACGAACAGACAGATAAGCAAAAAAAACTTGGTGAATGTGGTCAACAATTAGGTGAGTATATAGCTTTTAAGTCAAAATAACTTGCGTTTTTTACTATTTTAAACACTACTATCGTATTATGAATACCCAAACAGATACCTCAAATACTGAAATGTCAAAATCAGACGCATTAGCAACTGCAGATTTAAAACCAAGATGGTACATTGTTCAGACATATGTAGGTTTCGAAGATGCTGTACAGAGAAATTTAGAATTAAAGATAAACAATTTGCCCAGTATTGCAGCAAAAATATTGGAAATCTTCATCCCCATAAAAAAAGTTGTTAAGCTCGATAGAAACGGTGTACGTAAAGAGGGTACAGAAAAAATTTACCCCGGTTATATTTACTTAAATATGGTGCTTGATCGTGAAACAGGATACATAATCCAAAACACTCAATATGTATCTAGGATAGCTGGAACGGGTGATTTTGCTGTACCTCTTGAGATCGGTTATGTAGAAAAACTCAAACAACAACTACATGAAGAGAGTCAACAACTCAAGGCTGGAACGAAAATTGTATATCGTATTAGTGATCTAGTTGAAGTAATAGATGGTCCGTTTAAAGATATGCGTGGCAAAGTTAGTGGTTTAGATCCGCAGAACTCACGAATTATTGTACTTCTTTCAATTTTTGATCGAGAGACTAGTGTAGAATTAGATATACTCCAGATTAAGAAGATTCTATAATATAATGAGTTCATGGAAAAAAATCAAAGCTTCAAGGCTCCTAGAAATGTTAATGATCTCACTTCTAGTTTATCTGCGGTTATATTCAAGCAAAAAGTGTTAGTATTGATAGACGCTGCAAATTTATTTTTTTCTACTTCCGTAACTAAAATTCACATTGACTTCAAGCAGATGTATAACTGGTTCAGCAAGAAATGCAACCTCGTTGACGTCATGTATTATACTGCTTTTGATCCTGATGATGTAAAACAAATGGCTTTCTTACAAGATTTAGAAAAGTCAGGATACAAGTTGATTCAGAAACCTATAAAAGTGTATAGTTCAATGATAAAGGGAAATATGGATATTGAGCTTGCCGTTGATGCAATGAACTTAGAGAAACAGTATGATATTTTAGCTTTGTTTAGTGGTGATGGAGATTTTACTTATTTAATCCAAGATCTAGAGAAAAAAGGAAAAAGAATAATAGTGATAGCTACTGGAGGATTTACTAGTTATGAGTTACATCAGCAGGCTCATAATTATTTCTTTTTGAATCGTATCTCTAGTATCTGGAGAACACCAAGAAAGACATCGCAATCTGACGGAGTTGATAGTCAAAATTTGTTACCAAAGATCCTACCACCTGATGTGGTGTTAGACAAGCAAACCAAAGTCACACCAAAAACAAAACTACCTAGAAAAAATCCCGTACGTGAAGTACCTCAGGTTTTTATCGATTGACGAACTTGCTATGGTGTAATTCAATTTGCTTATGAAAAAGTTTTGGATAATTATTACACTGTTTTTTGTTGTCATTTTATCTACACTAGGAGGGTATTTTTATGGAACTAGAGAGAGAGTAAATATTCAGCCAGACAAAATTGTAATAAAAGCACCCAATGGAGCCGTTCAAAATGACCTTACTAAGATTGAAAAAAGGGATATAAAAGGAATTCTAGAAACTGATAAAATCCAAGTTTACGGACAGCTATTCTTTAAGATTTCTGATGCAAATCAGACCCAAATTAGATTAGATTTGGCAAATGTTCCATTGGTCGTAAAACAGCTAAAGAGCGGTAAACAAAAATCTATACCTAACGAACTTCAAGTTGCCCTAGCAAAAGTCTCACGCGATGGTACTGATTACGAGTACGAACCGATTGGGACACTTATTTTTGATGAGATAAATAAAAACAGCACAAGGACTGCTCAATTCTCAACTGTGATAGATAGACCACTTTTTATCACTGGTACTGACTTAATACAGCGAATAGTAGTACAGGCTACAAAACCCGAAGAAAGTAATTTCTTTAGCGAAGATAGTCCAAATTTACCAATAAAGGCTAGGTCACGACCAGCACCATATTTTTTTATAGAGATTTAATATATGATTACCATTGTTTCTGGATCACACAGACCCGACTCTCAATCACTCAAGGTTGCTGAGTATTTTCAAAAAAGACTTCTAGCTAAATCAATGGAATCTAGTATTGTTGATCTATCAAAGTTAAACTTGCCATTAGTGATGACTGCTGACTCACAACTCAAAGAGCACCAAAGCTCGTGGGAGCTTATTTCTCATAAACTTATATCATCTTTTGGTTATGTGATTATTTCACCTGAATGGGGTGGGATGGCAACTCCAGCTATTAAAAACTTTTTTTTACTACCAAAAAAGCAAGAAATGGCTCACAAACCTGGGCTTATTGTGGGTGTTTCTGCATCTCATGGTGGTGCTTATCCAGTTTCAGAACTTAGATCCAGTAGCTACAAAAACTCTCATATCTGTTTTATCCCTGAGCATATTATTGTTCGTGACTGCCAAAATGTATTAAATAATGAGGTATTTGATAGTATTCAACCTGATTATTATTTAAAAAATAGAATTGATTATAGTATAGGTGTCTTGATTGAGTATGCGTTTGCCTTAAACAGTGTTAGAACCTCAGGAAAAATAAATCATACAACCTATCCAAATGGCATGTAAAATCTTTTGACATGAACTAAATTATCAACTAGTATGTATTTGAGCAACTTACAATTTTTACACCTTATGTCATTCTTTACCAAATTTTTGTCATCCCTAACACTACTTTTAATGGTTGTTACGATGACCTCAGGATCAACAAACGTTTTAGCTGCAAGTTCCACGCCCAGTGCATCTTCTTCATACAATGTAGACGTTTTTGCATGTAGATTTACTTTTGATTGGGCAACTTATATAGTTGATCAAAAAGCAGGGAGACGAACCTCAAACCCGTACACTGACCAAGGTTGTGTAAATGACTACTTAGTTTACCAAAATGGAGTACAGAGAGTTAAAAAATATAAAGACTTTGCTGTAGGTACTCCGCAGTCCAAGTCTAATTTTGGCGACGATGAAGTACTAGGTGTAACTTCCCAAAATCTCGATCTTTTCCAGATGGAAGCAAAAGATTCTGCACCAGTAAAATTGGCTACTACAACTTCAATAGATTATACCAAGCCAGATTCAATTGTAAAAACATTTAACACCGAAGAACTGGCCAATATCTACAAATCAAATCCAAATGGTCCTAAAAACTATATACCTCGCTTCTTTAGAACTGGTGTAGATGAGTTTAGGGTTGTCAACGGAGATGAGATATACTATGGTGGTCCTTGTTATATCGAAAATGGCGTAATAAAAGTAAGAACTAACTATGCAGGTAGGGGTCTAAACAGTGTAGATTTCGGATATGCAATTGACCAAAACAACGCTGAGACAGCATGTGCACGAAGAGATTTCAACAAAACGTCTGTGGAGGACATGAGTCTCAGAACTTATCAGTTTATTTATGAGAGAGTATATCCTACAACTGATCAATGCAAAGAACTAAACCTTATCTTTAATTATGGAGCTGAAGGGTGTGTTAAGTTTTATCAAAGAACTCTTGGTGGTAAATTAAATGGCAAGACTGATGGGTCTAGATTCTTAGCAGTTTACACATACAAAGGAACATTTGATGATGGTGGTAGATCTTTTGTAGGAACTGATGGCAGAGTGAATATGTTTAACTGGGTTAAATGGAAAGTTCCAGAATTAAATGGAGCTAGAAAACAAGCAAAAGTTAAAGCAGACAGCTCATTGGTACAAGATAATGATCCTAAGTGTACAAACGCATCCAAGATTTTCGATACTGCAAAATGTGATTATCTAGCTACTGGTGTAATTAGAGGGTATGATGGATTTTCCACATATGTTTTCTAAAGACTCTTAGAAGGGAAGTCAAAAAAAATTGAAACAAGAAATACAAATTACATTGAGGGCTAACAACCCTCCTTTTTGTTGCCTATTAAATTTGTTGCCTATTCAACGGTTACACTTTTTGCTAAGTTTCTCGGCTTATCAATATCAACCCCTAATTTATTAGCTATATGGTATGCAAATAATTGCTGTGCTATGTTTGATACCAACGGCTGAATCTCTGATGTAAGAGTTTTGGGAACCCTTATGATATCAGGTGTGAAATTTTGAACAATATTGTCATCATCATTTACAATCGCTATAACAGGCCCATTTCTAGCTATTACTTCTTGAATGGTGCTGACTTGCTTATCAAAAAAAGCATCTTGCGTACAAATTGCAACCGTCGGTATGTTATTATCAATTAACGCAATTGATCCATGTTTTAATTCACCACTACTCATTCCTTCTGCATGAATATAGCTCAATTCTTTTAGTTTGAGTGCACCTTCTTGGGCTATAGGATAATTATAGTGCCTTCCGATATAAATAAAATTCTGAGATTGATAATATTTGTGAGCAATTGACTCTATATCTTTGTTATGGTCTAGAACAGATTGAATATATTTTGGCAACAGAGCGATATCTCTAACCAAGTTTTCAGCATCTGTGAAATCAAGACCTCTTTGCCTACCAACTGATATAGCGTGCATTAAAAGTAGTAGGCTCGCAGATGTAAAGGCTTTGGTAGATGCTACACTTAATTCCGGTCCAATATGTTGGTAAACTCCATTATGGGTTATTCTAGCTATTGTGGAGCCTACAGTGTTCACTATTCCAGTAACTAAGCTACCCTTTTTTTTCATTTCTTGTATGCAGCCAATTGTATCAGCTGTTTCACCAGATTGTGATACACAAATACCCCATGTAGTATTACCAGACAGTGTGGTTTTATATCTGTATTCAGGACTCATCTCAGCTCTTGTTGGCAGCTTTGTGAGTGACTCGAAATACATTTCACCAAGTCTGCATGCATAGTATGATGTGCCAACTCCGACAAGTGTTATGTTATCTATCGTAGACATTTTGTTATTGATATCGAGTAAACCACCAAACTTTATATCAGCCTCGTTTGGTAATAACCTTCCTCTTGTGGTGTCAATAACCGCTTTTGGTTGTTCAAATATTTCTTTTAATAGAAAGTGATCATAACCCTCCTTGGTTGCTTCTTCTTCATTCCAATCAATGTACTGAGTATCTTTTAGTAATTCTTTATCATCAAAAGTTGTTATTTTAAAAGTATCTACATCCAGATCAACCATTTCACCATCTTCGAGATAAATTACATCTCGAGTTTTACCAATTATTGCACTAACATCTGATGCTATTATAAACTCATTTGTACCCATTCCTACAACCAGTGGTGCCCCTATTTTTGCAGCGATCAATCTGGTTGGCTCGAGGGGTGAGACCACTGCGATAGCATATGCTCCTCGTACCTCCAGAAGTGCATTTTGAATAGCCTGTTTGAGATTCCCAGAGTAATAGAAATCTATCAAATTTGCTAGAACTTCAGTATCAGTATCACTATAGAATTCATACCCTTTTGTTTGAAGATTATTTTTTATTTCTGCAAAATTCTCTATGATTCCATTGTGAACTAACAATACCTTTTTATTATAGCTTTGGTGGGGGTGAGCATTTATTGTGCTGGGTGAGCCATGAGTAGCCCATCTAGTGTGGGCAATACCAATTCCAGTGAAGAGGTTATCTAAGTTCTTTATGTTCGCAATCTTTTTTTCAAGCTCTACTACTTTACCTATAGATTTCTCTACAAACACTTTACCGTCTGATTGTGTAATTGCGATCCCCGCTGAATCGTACCCGCGATACTCTAGCCTTCTTAACCCGTTTATCAGTGTGTCAAGAGTTTGATCGGGATGTCCAAAATAACCAACAATTCCACACATATAAATTTGTAAATCTTTCAAGAAATATCATCCATTTTTATTAAATTCCTACAACCTCTGCCTCTACCGTTTCTACATCTATGCGTATGAATTTAGTAAGCTTCAATATTTGCCAAATTACTAACGTACATAAAAATACTAGAAAATTGTAGAGTGGTTTTATTATTGAGAGGACTAAAAATATAACAACAACCAGAAATGTAGGTAATATCTGATTTCTTGGTAAAAATAGATATTTTGTTAGTGTTTGTGTGAATTCGCTGGACTGTGATGTAGCTTTTTCATTGTTAAATGCTCTGATTTGATTAGTGTAAAATTGTTTTGATAGCTCTTTATACCTTTCTACAGTGAGCTCAGTTTGAACTGACCATGAAATAGTAGGGTAGGCTTCACGCTTCCATTTCTCTAATCTGTCATTTTTGAGTGCTTCAATTTTTGCATCGCAGTTTAGATCGTTTTTTAGTCTACAATCTCCTTCAATATCATCTTTTTCACTCCTACTCATGAGGTCTTCATTTGGTCTGTAGTTGAGTGTGAGAAAATCTCCTAATGTTGCATTTTGTAGTGTTGCGGTGGTATCTTTTGGTAGTTTCATGTACGTTTTTACAGAGTTACCATCAATAGTATATTTGGTCCCAGCAAAAAATCTATTTAGTGAAAAATTGCCAAGCTTAGCATTGTTGCCGATGATTGCATTGTTCATTATAAAACTATTGTTGAGAAAATTATCTCTAAAATAAACATCGGTACCGTCATGGGAAGCTTTGTTGAAGACACTTAAACAAATAAACAATATTATAACTGTAGATAGGATACGCGTAGCATATGATGTGACGCTTGATATTGAAAATAGTCTACTACTTAGTTGCACTTTTTCAATCTCAGAATAGGCAAAATAAATAAGTACACAAATCGCAAATAGAATTGCTATACTAATTTTGTTTAATCCATAGCCAAGAAATAAATATGCAGTAATGGCTAGCACTAGCTGTGCAAAAAGGGATATCCAGAAATAACTTCGGTCGGCTAAAACTATGAAAAATATATTAGTAAACACTGAATAAGCTAGTGCACAAATTAAAATATTTAATGGGTTTGTTTGAAAAAGACTTATTCCGAGTAATAAAACAGCTTCTCCTGTTAATACGCTAAGAATCATTAGTGAGAAAGACTTCTTGAACACCCTCTTTACACCTGAGACATGTTGATGATCACGATTGAAAATAGAGGCAAAAGAATTTGGATTAGACTCATTACTGGTAAACGGAATCATTCCCATAGCTTTTTTACTCACAATTGAAGCTGTTTGCTGTACATCAAATTTTGATACGCGATTAGCATCATTGTTAATTGGTGACAGTTTGTCAGAATCATTAGATGTAATTGGACTGTATTTCTTTTTTACTGGAGGAAGAGTAGGTTTACTGCTCTTATCACCAATTTTAATGAAGTTTAACTTTCGTACATTATTATCAAGTAAATCTGACATACTTTTAGAAAAAGGAGTGCTGATATTATTATTAATTTACTACTCCTGCTGGTGCTTTGTGTGAGATATCAACTATTGGATCAGCTTCTTTTTGGTTGTAGTGCTGTTGAATATCTTTAGCTTTGTCAAAAGAGAGAAGCGTTAGATATAATTTTTCCTCACTATCGAGCTCAAGGACAGTAAACTTAACTGTATCACCAATTTTTAATATGTCATAAATTTTGGCTGGACTTTCCAGTTGTTCTTCGCTAATTTGGCTGATATGGCAAAGTCCTTGAATATCGTTTTCTCCTACAACAATTGCTCCATATGATACGATCTTGCTAATTCTCCCTGTAAACTCATCACCTGGTTTAGTTTTTTTAGCAAAGTCGTGCCATGGGTTTGAGAGTAGTTGTTTTATCGATAAGTTGATACGATTCTCTTTGTCGATATCTACAATCTTTACTTTTACCTGGTCACCTATTTTGTAGTACTGTCTAGGATCGTCGACTTTTTTCCACGCAATTTCAGAGATATGGACTAGACCCTCTAAATCTGAGTCAAACCGTACAAATAGACCAAAATCAACGACACCTACCACACTACCGTCAACTACATCATTAACTTTGTATTTAGAGAGCTTAGCTTTTGCTATTTCGTCACTCACTGATTTTTCTGAAACTATCATTGTGTCATTGTCTGGATTCACGCTAGCGATTTTAATTTGAAACACTTGTCCTACATATTTTTTCATCTGATTGATGAGACTCTTGTCTTCAACACCAACTTGTTTGATTGCGTGTGCTGGTGATAATAATGAAGCTGGCAGAAAACCATCAATACCATGCACTTTTACCAAAAAACCGCCACGATTTGCATCTCTGATCTTGCATTCGATTGTGGTTTGATTTTCAAATGCAGCTTGGATTTCTGACCATATTTTATCATGACCAATTGCTCTAAAACTGAGTTCGAGATATCCGAGTTCGTTATCGAGGTCTATGACCATTGCTACGATATGCTCTTCTAATTTGATACGAGACAAAAACTCTTCGTTGTAGAGCTCTTTGCCACGAACTATCCCAAGTCCTATATTTTCTATGTCCATGATTACTTCGTTCTTTGCTATATAGATAACTTTTCCAGCAATTTGTTCACCCACTTTAATTGGATTTACATCAGCTACACGCTTAATAAGATCTGCCATGGTTGGCTGTAACTCAACAATATCTGTCATATTCTCCCAAGAATTAGGCTGTGAACGTATTTTTGTCAAGATATTAATTACCTTTTCTCATACTTGCTGGCAAAATTTTTACATCGCTGTCCAGAGTTCTAAACTCAGATAAACGCTCAACCATATCTTTTAATTCACCCACTGTGATGTGCTGATGAGTATCGCATTTAGCTGTCCCTACCTCAATTAAAATCCCATCATACAAATACGTGTCTTCATCTATCTTCATCTTCATAGCCTCGACAGTCAGACCAACTATTTCATCTCGTAGTTTAGGCCCGAGTGCATGACTAGGATCAAAAAACAACTCTTTCCCTGTTCGAAGTTTGGTTCTCATGGCGGTGTGATGAATTGGCAAATTTCTGTAATTACCTTTTCTTGGTAAATCGCAGCCGCGTTGAATAAGTAGAGTTTCTGGTGCAAGACTCGCAGATGATACTAAACCATCCCAGACTGTCTCTATAGGGCTCTTTCCTTCAAAATCTAGCTGTTCTGCATTTTCGTAATCCACACCCAACCATTTTCCATTTTTTAAGCCTACTGTCCATCCGTATTCGTCTGCAAAACCTGCCATTTGGCGAACATGCCAACCAAGCTGATCTACAGCACTATTCCATATCATGAATGGTTTAAATTTGAAAGATTTTGCTATGCAGGAGAGTTGGATGGCTGGTAGCATGATTTCAGTAGCACATAGCATTCCTGTCTCTGCGTATATTTGCTCAGCCATTTGTACTGTTGGCAGTGGAACTAGATCATCAGCATTTCCACCATGACCAAAGATGTTGAAGTTTTTCATTATGGCGTCAAAATCATATCCCATAAAATTGTCGTCTGAGTTGGTTGCTGTGATATTTGTACGAGACTTTAGTCCTACAGTACGCGTGCCATATATAGCACGTTTTCCATCTACTTTGATGTTGCCAATTTCATAGACTTCTTGGATGTTGTAGTCGTCGAGAGAATCTGGGCCAGCTATAATTCGCAGATTTGAATTTTTCATAGTGTTTGTATTAACTGAATTATTGTTTGATAACTGTAGTATGTCTTCAAAATAGACTCAATTTGTCAAACTTGACTGTATATTAGACATCTGACTCTGATTATATAACTATTTTAAGCAACACTGCCTGTAGATAACTTTGATATGAGTTTCATTTTTCTTATTGCTGGAAGGACTGGAGGGCCGTTTGCACCACTACCAAGTTTTGCTGTGAATTTACCCGAACTGGAATCAGTTTATTTTGATGTAAAAAACGGTTTTGCAACTCAAGCTCTACACAGTGGTGAAATACTCGAATTTTTACCTGATGTGCGTTTTACAGGAGGATTTTTAACCAAGGTGTTAGCTGCGTTTAGATTGGTGAAGTCGATTGTCGTTTGTTTGGTTTTTGTATTCAAATATAAGCCATCTATGGTTGTGTCGACAGGGAGCTTTTTGGCTGTTCCGATGGTGTTTGCTGTACAAATAACAAATAAATTGGGTCTAACCCATACTGCAATTGTGGTGCATCAACAAGATCCAGAATTAGGCTTAACCCATAAAATAATTGCTAAATACGCTGGTATTCGGAGCTGTGTATTTAAATATACGAAGTCAAAATACTCTATTTTTTCGGATGCCTATATTATTTCAAACCCAATTAATACAGAGAAATTCAAACTTGCAGATTTCAATTCTATCAAAAATAACTTTAAACTTTACAATTTCCTTACTCTACAATCCCATAAACCGTTGCTTTTGATATTTGGTGGTGGGAGCGGGGCAGAGTTTATCAATATGTGGGTAGAAAAATCTAGAGATCAATTACTGGAACAGTTTCGAATTATTCATCTGACAGGTGTTTTACAAACTAGGAGTATTTCAACAATTCATCATATAGATTATTTCCAAACTGATATTTTGACTACGGAGATGCCCTGTGCCATGAAACTAGCAGATTTAGTGCTGTGTAGGCCGGGGCTAGGATCTATAAGTGAATTACTATTTCTCAGTAAACCAGCCTTTTTAGTCCCAATTCCTGACTCCCACCAAGAAAAAAATGCAATTGTAGTTTCTGATTCTTTTGTCATACTCAATCAAAAAAAAGTCGATGCTTGGTCAGATATCATAGTGGCAAGCTTCCCTAAGGAGTTTATCAATAAAAAATATCCTGATACTGTGGCTGAGAGTCGAAAAACCCAAATATATTTTGACCAAATACGCAATCTTTTGCAGCATTAATATGGTAAAAGATACTGTATGAAAAAGTTAGCGTTGTTTGGAGATGGTGGTAGCAGGGGGAATCCGGGAAATGCGGCATCTGGCTGGGTAGTTTATGAGTATGCTGGAGATTGGGGAGGAGGTGTAGGGGTTTTGAAACAAACGCAGGTGATTGCAAGTGGTAAGTACATAGGTGTAGACACAAACAATCAAGCCGAGTGGCAAGCTCTCATATTTGGGCTCAGTGAAATACTAGAAGTATATAACCCGAGGGATGTTGAGTTGATTGTTTGTTTGGATAGTCTGCTCGTGGTTAGTCAAGCAAATGGTAAATGGAAAATCAAGCATGAACCACTCAGACAACACTATAACAAGTATAAAGAACTCCAAAAGCAATTTACAAACATACGATTATTTCATGTTCTGAGAGAGTTTAACAAGGAGGCGGACGCAGAAGTAAACAAGGTTTTAGATGAGCTATAGTTTGTAGTCATGGATTGTGTTTGATGAAAAGCAAAAGATAGTGTAGGATGTAGACATAGTAGTTTAAAATAAAAAACAAAGAAGCAAAAACACATATATGGTTATACAAAAACAAAATAACAAGAGGACAAAAATACTATTTGCTAGTGCATTGAGTTTAATAGTTGCTGTAGGTGTAGTATCTGGTTTATTATCAGTTCTTAACCCAAGCACTCTAAAGAATTCCTTGGCTAGTGATCAGCTAACTGTCCAAGATAATTCTAACGTAACTATCGACAAGAAATTCCAACTCTCAGGAGGTGTAGAGAAAGACAGTCTCACAGGTGTAGATGCAGTAGCACCAAACTCTACCATCACAGAAAGAATATACTA
>JAYWFX010000048.1:0-27718 GCA_043778575.1 bacterium
AGCTGTATTCATTCTAAGAAATACTTGTCGTAGTTTTATGTGTGTCTTGTTCATATATTACAACTATCTACTAATATTTCTAAGATTCTATCAAGCTAGGCGTCAGCGTTAGAAAGTTGAGGTGGGTTTTGGTATATCAGTTGGAATTATTTGAAATGTTCCTGAATAGTGTTGACACCATAGATTTCTCAGGTTTTATACAACTATGAATATTTTTGGTGAGATTTGGTGTAAATACAACAAGTTACCTCTATGGTGTCGAGTCCTCATTGCTGGCTGCATAGCCTTTGGTTCAGTGATTCGCTATGTAAATTTATTTAATCTCGGGTTCACGTTTGATATGGTAGCTACACAATACCAGTGGGGTAAAAATGGTTTTGAAATGGGCTATTTTAGTTTTTGGCGAGACTACAAGGGATTTTTTGATTATACGTCATTGAGTCTATTGTTTGAGATTCTAGTATATTGGATTTCGCTAATTGGTGGTGGTTCTGCTCAAGCTTTTGTGACTACACTCAAGTTGGTTAATTGGCTGGTTGATATACTGTTTTGTTATGGTGTGTGGAGGGTAGTAGATAGTCAAAATCTCCTAGATGAATCGCACCAAAAAAAACTCTATGCCTGTTTGGCTTTGTTATATGCTTCTCCAGTGTTGTGGTTTATCAGTGCTGTTTGGGGTCAAAACGATACGTTGATTGTCCTCGGTGGTTTGATAGCGATTTATCTGGCACGCCACAAACAATATTGGAGGTCAGCTCTAGTATTTACGATTACTTTTTGGATAAAACAGCAGGTTATCTTGATTATACCTACACTTGCTATTGTGATCTTGACTCAGCAACACTCGGAGCAAACTTTCTCAAAAAAAGTCTATTTAAAGGTGTATTTGCGGATTGTGGCTGTCTATGTGTTGGTATTTTTAGGTATTAGCCTATTTTTATATACACCACTTGCGTTTTTGGATTTGAATCGGGCGGGGAACAGTGCGTTTGCAGCTTTTTTACGTGAGGATAGGATTGGATTTGGGGCGAGTACATTTTGGACGTTAGTAAACATCGCAGGCAAAGGAAGTCAACCACTGTTTTTTCTCACTGTGACGATTTGGGGGTATATCATATTTTTACTGTGCACTGTGTTTGTCGGACACTTAATGGTACAAAAAAAGCAACAGATTACTTGGCTTGATCTATCGGTTTTTACTACAGTATGCACATCGAGCTATTTTTTGTTTGTCACCAAGATGCACTCACGGTATTTACACTTTGGAGTTTTGTGGGCGTGTATATCACTGGTCTTTTTGCTCAAAAATAATCTTCAAAAAGATGCTACGCAGAGAATTCAGGTAGTGCAGTGGATTACTGGCATGGTAGTGATGTTTACGGGTTACACACTCAATCAGATTGGCTCATTTGCTGTCACTAGCGTTTGGGGCTTTGATAATCCTGATCCTAGCTGGGTTCGCTGGGTGTTTTATCAATTTCCTGTGGATGTAGGCTGGCTGGCTGCTCTGCTCAATAGTATCGGATTTTGTATTTTGTTTTGGACTGGCAAATCTATCATTAAAAAAACACAACTTGAAAAGATTGTTTGACGTAACCATCAATCCAGCTAACAACCAATAACATGTCAGGAGATATTTTCAAAAACACTGGTGAAGTCAGTAAAAACCTCAAATTAGTACTCAGAATCGTGATGTATTCTTTATATGCGTTGATTGTCATTTCTATGATTACATATACAAATCGTAGCTGGTTTAGTATTGGTGGTGTTGTGGGGACTGCTGCTGCAGTTTTGCTCTGGATTATCGCTATTCCGGGGATTATAAAGAGATTTGATCTCGGTGGTAATCTCAAAAAGATTGCGGTGATTTTGATGAGCAATCGCAGACAACTAGGAATTATCATGTTTTTATTGGCACTATCTCATTATTTGTGGCTCAGAGCGTTTGGATATATTATCAATGGTTTTCCTGATCCAGAATCCTTTAAACTATATGAAAGATTAGGTTTTGCAGCCTTTTTGACTACTATTCCTCTATATATCACCTCAAACAATTTTTCCGTAAAGCTCCTCAAACGAAATTGGACTTGGCTACACAAAATAAATTACCTCACGATTTGGTTATTAATTTTTCACTCTGCGTTTCAACCAAACGGACTAGGCTTTGTGAGTATTATTACGGGTTTTGTTTTTCTGGTGCAGATAGTTAGTTGGGGATATTATTTTTCAAAAAAGAACTCAACAAAAAAATGAATACAGAGAAGTGCGGAGAAAACTCGATAATAACCTTTATACAATTTTCGCACAAATTCTTGACATTTTATCTAAAATTAATCATAAAATAATAGTTGCCAAATTAGCTCATCTGGTAGAGCAACGGTTTTGTAAACCGTAGGTGGTCAGTTCGAGTCTGACATTTGGCTCCATTTATCAGTATATTAAACCCGACTAGGGTATTTTTTTGTGCCTAATTTTTTGTATCATTCAGTTATTTTTCATCCCAATTCCAGACCCCATCAAATGGTTTGTCTTTGTCCATTTTGTGTATCCTATGGAGCATTATCTGTGACACCTGATCGCCCTGTTGAGCTAAATCGTAAAAGGCTTTGTAGGCTTCTTTAAATTCTCCGTTTTGGTACTTTTCTAGACCTGTTTCATATATTTCTGTGAGTCTGAGGGTGATTTGAGATTTGTAAAAAGGTTGATAAATTTTGATCGGTTCACTTTTGCCTTTGACTGTGATAGTATCGATTTGTCTAAAAATAATTGAGTGTTTTTTATCCTCTACAAAAGCATTTACTGTTCCTTCAGACACTATTACATGGATTTGATATTTTTTGGTCAGCCCCTCAAGTCGAGACCCAAGGTTTACGTTGTCACCTAGAATGGTGTAGTCATATTTTCTCTTTCCTCCGATATTTCCGACGATAGCTTTGCCAGTGTTTACGCCCACACCGATACTAAACACACTAAAAGCTGGATTCACAGCCTTGAGTACATTGAGCCGATGCACCATTTGCATAGCAGTCAAAACAGCTTCAGTAGCATGATTTTTGTTATCTACTGGTGCATTCCAAAATGCCATCACCGCATCTCCTATAAATTTATCTATGATGCCATGGTTGACGGTCACGATTTTACTCATCTCATCCAAATAATTGTTTAAAATTGCTACCAATTTTGTGGGCTCCATTTTTTCTGAAATCGTCGTAAAGTTACGGATATCGCTAAAGAGAACCGAAATTGTGCGTTGCCCTTCGAGCTTTCCTACACTGTCTGGTGAGGCTATGAATCCCTCTAGCACGCTTTCATCCACAAATTTGCCAAAGGTCTTTTGGAGAAAATGATATTCCCCAAGTGTATGTGATAGTTTTGAAAACAGATGATACTCACCCTCTGCTAGCATCAAAATGATTATTTGAATCAGAGGAAAACGAATATGAAGGTAGTAGTAAAAATAGCTGGCAGTCCCAACCAAAATAGAAAACCCAAAAATATATGTGAGTATATGCCACCGAAACGATTTGATCGAGTATAATATATTGAAAATCAAAACGCAAAACGCACCTGACCACCAAATATACCAAATCTCAAAATTGTTTATGCCGAGCTTGAATCCTCTCTGTGCACTAAAATCATCTAAGATAGTCCTGTTAATATTGAAAAAATATGGCTGTGTGACGAGTAATATCAGGGCGAGCACTACCACTATTTGAAACAAACGGCTTAGCCACCCCCGTAATATGTATATCTGGATAAAGTGCTGAAGCTTGCGTCGCATATTTTACTGTTTATTTTTATTTGAGATTTTTGTTGTGTTTACTCGATTTTGTTCACTCGAATTTTTATACTACCAGATTTTTCAATAAAACTCAAGAAATTTCCAATAATTTGTCCATCTCAGCAAAAAACACACTTGAATCAAACTTTTGTGCATGACTAATACAATCATCTTTCATTTGTTTTGCACGCTCTGGAGTCATGGTTTCTACAGCGAGTTGCAGGTCGTCAGTGGTTGGATTGGCAGGTATCATGATTCCCGTTTTGCCATCTATGATAGTCTCAATCAGTCCTCCCTCCATCACACCAATCACAGGTTTTCCAGCTGCCATGAGTTCGCACTGAGTTATGCCCGCATCTTCATTTACTGGGATCATAATTCCTGCTAGGCAGCCACCGACGAGCTGTGTCAATTCTTCATCTGATACCATACCAGCGAAGGTTATATTGGTGAGATTTCGGGTCGTTATTTGGTTTTTGATCCAGTCTTTGAGTGGTCCGTTTGAGGCAATTACGAGTTTTTTATCGGGCATCTGAGCAAAAGCCTCGAGTATGAGTGGTATGCGTTTGATTTCCTCCAGTCTGGTGTACGACAAAAAATAATCTCCAGTAGAAATATATGGAAACCTCTGGGTATTTACGGCTGGATAGACCACATGGCTGTCTATGCCGATGTGAGTCAAAAGTCTCTGTCTAGTGTTTTTGGAATTGGTTATGACGATGTCCATTTTTTCGGTGTCTTTCCTGTATTGGTGACGGACGAATCTGCCAAACTGCTGGAGAATAGGACGTATCCACTTGTTGCGTTTTTGTAGGCTAACCTCTTCTTGGTCAGTAAAAGGTCTAGGCGGAGTGTGACAATACAATACTTTTTTGGTTGAGTTTTTGATTCTGCCGACCACGAGCCCGATATTTCCACTAAAAATAACTATATCATAGTTACTGAGTTGTTTGATTTTTGGGCTGAGGGCAAAGACGAGTTGTCTTTTGATTTTTCTCCAAACGGGAATCGTACTATCATTTGAAAGAAGTTCTAGTGTAAAACCCGGCTTCCAGATTTCAGCTACAAAACTATCCTTGGTAGCATTTTGCTTACCCCAAGTGTCTAGCCCAACAGCCCCGATAAATAAATCCGCATTGTAGTGATTACGCATATCAAAAACCAGTCTTTCTCCACCACCCTTGCAATCAGATTTTAAAAATGCATGCACAATAGCTACTTTCGGATAAGGCTTTGCCATTGTTTTCATAGTAGTAGTTTTCATAGATTTTTTGTGGTAGTTGGTAGTTTTGCCTTGAGTGCCATTTCTCTCATTTTTCTCGGTTGATAACTCTGTACTAGTGCCGTCGATGCTTTTGATGCTACTTCTAGAGCTAATACATCAGGTATAATTGGAGTTGTTACTGGAGATATTGTTGCCGTGGGTGTCGCTATTTTTGATTTTGATCGAGTTTGCCAGATTAATATCCCAGCCAATATCACGAGTGAAATCACAGTCAACGCGCCGAAGGCTATTCCAGATAAATTGTTATCTACAAATGTCTGTACACTGCTTGGTTGGGTCGTTGGTGGGATATTGGTATTTTGGTCGGATTGTGTAGTCGCCACTACTTTTTTTTTAATTGTGTTTACCTGAATGAGTGTCAGAGAGTGTGGAGCTAAACTCAGGGTATATTTGTCGCTATTTACGCTAGTAGTAGTAGGTTTGATTTGGTCTGGAAAAGGGCCACCATACTGACCTGAGGTGGTGATCGAATTTACAAATATCTTAGGCTCATTTATATTTCCTGTCAGGCTATATGTGGATGCGTTTCCTATCTGATCTTCAAAGTTTATGGTAGGGCTTTTTGGTTCATCTGAGGTATTGAGCATCATGACAGCTTGTCCATTTTTCCCTCCTGTATAGCTGCTAGCCCACGTGCGGATACTAGGGTCTTTGGAGTTTGAATTGATAAGTGTATCACCCATTTGGTTCCAGAGATACTGGGTATAGTATACAGGGTAGGGAGTGTATATAGGGGTGTTTTTAGCTTTGTCATTGGTAAAGAGGTTGTATCCAGCAGCCCCATTTGAGCCGATTGACTCGTCATACCCCGATGTAAATCCCCAAAATAATCCAGTCCCGATTTCTTTCTCCGCAAATACTCCCATCATTTCGCTGAGATATAGACTAGACGGAAACAATGCTGACTTTTCTATCAGGTCTTTGTACTCAGGTGTGGTTGCGTTGTATTCGCCGATAATGAGTGGTTTGTCAGTATTTCCTGTGTCGCTCATTACTTTTTGTGCATACTGCACAGATTTCTGAGTGTTTTCTCGAGCTATTTTTAGCAGTTCAGTAGTGGTTTTACTATAATCATCTTTTTTAAACGGATACAAATGTAGATCATAAAAGTCCGTATTTTGCTTGGTTTCAGATACCGTTTGTGAATCCCACTGAGCATGAGAATTGTTTGACAGGGCAATACCCCAAAAACTCTTTGGTGAGATTGTTTTTACCTCTGATTGGTATTTTTTAAAACTATTAATGTATTGAGATGGTGAGAGTCGATTAGTGCAGTTCTCGCTACTTGCCTGAGGATAATTATCGCAGGTACCAGATTCCCATTCACCGTAATTTTCATTGCCAACCTCAAAATATTTTACATTAAATGGCTCTTTGAAACCGTCTTTGGTGCGTGCCAGTGCCCAGTTTATGCCGCCGTTTGGGTTTGTGCCGTCATCTGGTGAGTTCAGGTATTCGGTCAAATCTCTAGCTACCTCTGCACCTTGATCTGGATTATTACGAAAGCTCCCAAAATTAAAAGCAATCACTGGCTCGGTCTTGGTTGATATCACTAAATTCAGATAATCTACCAAATCTTTGCGTGTCTCACTATTTTCATTCCAAATATACAAATCTGATCTCGAACCACCTGGAAATCGCAGATATTTTGTTTTCAGGGATTTTACATTGTATACATACTGAGGTTCTCCTAGCTCAGGCTGGTGATGTTCTATGTTGCCTCCATTTGGAAAAATTTTATTGAGTTCTTGGGATGGATATGTGTATATTTGAGTTGTAGGTGTAGTTGTCTTGGGTGTCTGATTTAAAGTATCTGATAAAGCTTGATTTTTTGGTAATCCTGTTTCAGGAAAAGATATAGGTGACCAGTTTTGCTTAAATGCGAGAGCACTTGAATCTGGTAGTGCAGCTACAGAAACGTGGGAAAATACAATACCACCAAAAGCCACACATACCAAAAAAGCGACTAAAATACGGTTCAGAAAGTTCATGTACGGCTAAAGTTTATATCCTCAGTTTAGATATTCGTATTTCGACAGACAACTGTATTCAGGTCAAGCAACTATACCCGATCTCACGATGAGATAACAATACTAGAGATTGATTACCTCACTACAACCACGTTTTTTCAGGGTTTCCCAGCGTTTGTTTTCAGATCTATCAAATGCATAGTCGATATCCCACGTCTTGTTTTCGAGTTTGAGTTTTGGTAGTGTTTCGGTGTATAGCTGATTGAGTTTCTCCGCTGAGCTCAGGATTATTCCGACTTTTGCAATAGCGCTTTGACTAAAATCTGACCACAAACTCCACTCATTCAAAAAATCTACCCACGTGACGTCACCCACCCCAAAACCTATAGATAGAGTCTCGGGTTTACCAAACAGATCCATGAGATTATCATAGCGACCCCCCCCAAACATAGCTCTGGGTGACTGAGGATTTTTGTTGAACCCCTCAAAGACTAGCCCAGTATAGTAGGCAATCCCCCTGATAATCGTAGGCGAGAACTCAAACTCGACATTTGGCATGATTCTTGGTAGTTCAGCTAGCAGCAGCTGTATATCTGGGTAGTTGCCAGCAAGCTCCAAATAGTCTGTCCAGCTGTGACCAGTTTTGTGGCAGAGATCTATGATGGATTCGATCTGAGTTTGATTCAGTACTGCTGATAGTTTGGTGGTGTTTTGATCTACCGTGAGCTTAAACCAGTTGTCGACTACCGCGTAGATGAGGGTTTTGTGCTCAGTCAGTTCATATTTTTCTAGCCAAGCATCTAGTAATCCTCTGTGATTAAACATGATCTTGAACATACTCTTGTCCGCTCCAAAATCCAAAAAAAGGTTTCCTACCATCACCATGATTTCAAGGTCGCTGCCACCAGCCTGTGCTCCTATCATGTCTACATTGAGCTGCCAAAACTCCCTGAGTCTACCCTTTTGTGGTTGTTCGTAGCGGAAACAGTTTGGGATAGAAAACCATCGTAGAGGATACCGCAGATCACGATATTTACCACTGACCATTCGAGCCAGTGTAGGTGTCATCTCAGGACGCAACGCAATATGTCGATTACCTTTGTCCATAAAGTGGTATAACTGTTTTGACCCGAGCTCCTCTCCAGATTTAGCTACATACATCTCAGCATTTTCGATGATAGATGAGTCGTACTCTACAAAGCCAGAGCTGATGAGCGATTTCCGCCAAATATCAAAAATATAGTTTCGTTTCACCAGATCTTCAGGGTAAAAATCACGAGTACCTTTGTACGGCTGAGTAGAAATTGCGGTGATTGTTTGCATATAAATCCACTAATACGCCCAAAATAAACTATTTTCACCAAATCTGTCAAAGCGTTTGCAAACACCAAAAATCTATGCTTTAATCAAATAAATCAACTCTTATATGCCAAATTTAAACAACCTAGATAAACCAAATAACAATCTCGACAAATTTAATCCCCTTAAGTGGCCAAGATATATCACATCGATTATTCTAAGTTTTATAATCGCGGGGAGCACAGTTACCGCTGCCGTCCAAAATGCGTTTGGTGCTGGTTCAAAGTCACTCGGAGAAAAAATAGAGATGACCAGTATTGATCGAACGAAAGGTATACAGGCAGCAGTTGCAATAAATGAAAACCAACTACCCACCAACAAAGCTGAAGCTAAAAAAGCTTTTACAGCATGGTTTGAGGCAAATAACCCTACAGAAAACGGTGCAACTAGATCTGAATTATCTACACAAATACACGACGAAATGCTATCCAAATTTGAGGCTAGAGTCGACAAGGTAATCGCAGAGGGAAATGACGTAGGAGTATTTACCGCAGGATTCTTCAATGAATACGCAAAGGGTCTCGACGAAGGTAAAGTTTCCCCTGAAGCTTTAGTCCAAGCTGAGGCGTTTTTCAACAAAGTCATAGGCGATCAAGTTGCACGACCAGCCCCAGCGATTGGAAAAGAAGCAAAACTAACTGATTCTAAAACTTCTGTATTTAACAAAACACCATTTACTAACAAGGCTCAAAACCCAACTGTACCACCATCCCCAAGTCCATCACCTACAGCAACCCCAAATTCCGCCCCTAAGACACAAACAGAAAAAAAAGCTACAAATGAAGATACTAATAGTAGTGAATTTGATAAACAAGTTGATACGTCAGTCGAAGATGTTTTGAAAAATTCTGATGGTGTTGGAGAGCCTCATTCAAGTTTAGGAAATCATCAATTGCGTTTAGATAGTATTTTTGTGCCAGAATCGCTAGCCGATAGCGGTGTGCAAATGCAATCAAAATACGTTAATCAATTAGCAAAACAACTTAATGTTGAACTTAGAGAAAATAAAGGAATTATAGTCATAGATAGATATGATTTTGATTCCAGCGTGACTCAGTATCTCGATGGTTCATTCGCCGCTCAAGACTCATCACAAAAAAAGTACACAGAGAGTCCAACATCTATCAATAAGAAGAAATTGCTAGTGGAGTCCACAAAGCTACAATATACTTTGGACTTGTTGAAAACAGTTAAAGACAAAGAAAGCGGCGAAGCAATCTGGCTGGCTTTGAAAGCACTACTTGGGATTTACGTAGCTAAACAACTTCTTAGTGCTATAGCACGCAATAAATATGTGCGATCAAAAGCAACTGCAGTAAGAGACTATTCAGTTGATTTCATCGAATCTATTAGTGGCAAGAATCTAAAATCATCAGTTGCTACCAAGAATCAATCACCTGTTGAAACACAACAACCTACCCAAACTGTCTTACCTAACGATAGTCAGAAATCAAACCTCTTTAATTTAGATATAAACTTTACAAATGATCCACGACATAATTCAATTTTAACAAATACAATCAATGGTGGAAAGAAAATACTAGAAAGTATGCGTCGAGAACGTAAAGAATCAACCGCTGAAGATGTCGTTGGTAAATTGAGAACCCGGTTGGAAGCGGGAATATCAGAAATTAGTCTCGAAGATTTGTTAAATTTAATAAAAGAAAGTACTGGTAAATCACTAGGTAACAAAAAAACGAAGATAACCCTAAATGAGATTATCCGATCTCTCGGCAATACAGATGGGGGGAAATCAGGACTGGAGCTCATATACCACAGCACATCAGATCACAGAAGACTTACATCTATTAGCAAATATAGTGATAAAGGAATAAGCTTAAATACTATAGGCAGTCAGCCAGAAGACATTACATTTGACAAAGTCGATACTCTCGATTCGATACAATTTACCCTCAGGAAAACAGAAGACAATGAGGTCGTCGATATGAGTGTACCAGCTAATAAGACTACACTGTTAGAAAATACCAGTACACATATTGAAGATCTAGGAATAGATGAACTCAAATCTAATCTATTAGAAAGTCCTGAGCTAAAAGGTTTTGTCGGCGGACTATTACAGAATAAGATGAGTCAACCTATTACATTTCGTTATATTATCGATGAGTTGATGAAAGTTTCTGAGTTCAATGATTTGAAAACTGGGGATTTTTTGGAAATCGTTTTAACACTTATACAAACAAATCCAAGTGTAAAAGTTGGCATCGTTACAGATTCTCATAAAAATAATTGGTCTGAGTTTACCTCAGTCAGTTTAATGGATAGAAATACTCTTAAAGTAAATTTTTTAAACTCAAACGCCCAACCAGCTTTTCTAAATATCGACTTTGCAAATAGTCCCAATGATAGCTTTGCAATCTTCCCTGTCCAAACTACTCTCACTCAGTCTGTTACCGCTACCCCAATCCAGACTGCTCCTGCTCCAACGCAAAATGCAAGTCCAAATCATAATAGGTCAATGCCAATACCCCCCCCAGCTACAAGATTTAGCACACTATCCACACCTGATTCAACCCCAGAAGCTACTCCCCAAAATGAATTAGCAGAATTTGATAATGTTGAGTTTGGTGGTCAGGTCGTTAGTTTTGCTAGTGCAACGGATATAATTAATTCGATCCCAAAAGAGTTTACTAACGGAGTAGAGAGTCTAGCCGAAAACATAACTAATGAGGATGTAGCAAAACAGCTACCACAAATTCTTCTGTATTGTTGGTATCAGATGATGAATACATGTAAATTAGTTGCAGAGGGTAAAAAACATAAGTTTCAGATGAAATACTATTTTGATCAGGGAAAACTTAAACAGTTAAATGTCGTTTCAAATCTAGCTATGTATTCAGATTTGGTAGAAAAATATATAAAATTATCACTAAAAATGCGAGATTTGCATACTGCAAATAAGATAATTACTGATGCTAAATAAAAATACTACGTTGTAAAACAAAAATAAACATGTCTGGTTTGATGGGAGATACGAGTAGTCGAGAGTTAAATTTATCTGGATTATCAAGTGAAATCCCAAGTGAATTAGTTAGTTCTCTTCGAATTACAGTGAATCACCAAGCTGACTTGATAGGTCAGTCCAGTCCTCAATTAGATAGAGATATTGTCGTGGATCAGATAGCAACAGATAGCGTAATGCTTCAACAAGCTCTAGTCAGACTCTTTAAGAGTGATAGGGAAATTAGAAAAGATCCATACTGTGAAAAAAGCCTTAGCGCAATAGCTAGTGTATGTGGTATAGACAAAAAATTGCTATATGAACACTTCAATACAGATTTGCGTAAAAAAGCACTTGCACTTATAAATCTACAAAGACCAGCTCGATATGAAATGAAAAGAGCTCATATAGATAGTGGATTTGGTAAGGATGTTGCCAAGGCTAAACTCCTAACAGCTGGTGTGGCTCTTTTTCAGGCAGTTGGTGCCAGTCCTCTCGCTCAATATTTTAGTGTCATTGGAGCTGGTTCATTGGGTGCCCTCGCTCCTATTGTTAGTTACGGAGCTATCTGGTCGCTATTCGCTCTGGTTGGTGCTGGAGAAGCACAATTAATTGATTCAGTTGTCAGCACTAAAGATCGCAATTCTAAATGGCATAAAACTATGGTGGTAGCCCTTTTGGCTATATTTCAGTTTGGGATTAGTTCATTGGTTATGAGCTCATCAAAAATTTTGCCAGAGGGTGAGTTAATAGATAAATTTCAAAAGGAAAAAGTTGAATATGCACAGAATACACTAACAAACCGTTCAAATAAATTAACAGAAGTGACCTTACCAATTGCTGAAAAAAATCTTGCAGATGCTAAGCTAAAATTAAAAGAGGCACAAGAAAGGTATAATACACAAGAAAGTGCGAATCCAAGAGACAGAGAATCATTTTTTAGTGCTTCACGTGTGCTCGATGGTTTCAAAAGTGAAGATGGCAGAATAAACGATCCAGGTGCTAAAGCTAGATACAAAGTAGCAAATGACGAATACTCTTTGTTAAAAGAACAATCAGAATCTAAGCTTAAAAAAGCATTACAAGTATTGAATGAAAAGGGTACAAGAGAGTTTCTAGAAACATATGGTGAACAAGTATGGGGTCTCTCATGGAAAAAAATTAAAGAAGAGCTGTCTGACTATAACAAAATATCTCCTGTTGATAGGATTATTCTTCATGACAGAATGTACGATCTAGAGAAACAAAAACGACAGCCAACATCAAATCCACTTGAGTTTTCGACACGATTATTTAATGATTTATTTAAAACTAATGATGCTATTTTACTTCTATCTGTTTTAATTGGTGATGGTATGGTGTATGCTACTCTCATGCTATTGATGACAAATAAAGTATACACGCGAAATTATGGTAACTTAGACTGGCAAAATACAGCCCGAACGTTTGCGTCTTCGGTGGCTAATAATATTGTGTCCCTAACACTAAGTCAGGCTGATCAGATTAATGGAAGTACTCCGACAACTTATATTCCAACTATTAGCAGTGGTTTTGGTAGTCAGGATAACGCGCAGGGTGTTGTTGATTTATCTCCAAATGAGATGAGTGTATCACGCCTTGTCGAAATCTTTGCACCACCAGTTTCAGCGATTCGGACTTATTCAAATGTTGGAGGAATCAGTACATTATCCAATTTAAACCTTTCTGCAGGGTCAATTGAATTCGAACATGACCAAATTAGAGCAGAAAAAGATAGTCTAATTGAAAAAAGAGATTCAAAACGAATGCGAGAAGAGATACTTAATTTTAATGCATCTATTCAGCACTCTGTTACTTTAGATGAAGTTTATCTTAGGATTAGAGATTTTATAGGGTTACGAGTTGATTTTGATGAAACTAATTATGACATATTAGCTAAACTAAGTGAGATAATTAAGAGTGGTACCAGCACAGAGACGGAATACAAATCATCAGAGGAAAGCTTTTATGCTGGATTGTATGATATCCATGGAATGGTTTTGGATTTGCAAACCAAGAGTATCTCTCAGGGTAATGAGCCAAAAATTGTTCATTTGTTCAAGGTTATGGTCTCCAAACTGGTTACTCAACTGGACTCAGTACAGCCAGACGAGGGTTTTACATTTGATCCAGAAGCGTGTCTTGATAGTGAAAGTGTGGGAATTCTAAGAAGTCTGAAAACACTACCATTAAGACCTTTAACAGTAGAAGAATTAGCTGAAAAGCATAAGCAGTTTATGAATAGATCAAATCAGGCTCTCAAGTCGTTGGAGCAGCTACAAAGTCAATATGAAAAATATTGCCTTGCAAAAACAAAATCTAATTTGACACCAAAAACAATCCAACAATATGCCCAAAGTATGGGTGCTAGTTACTTGTTAGAATAAAAAATATTTTTAAGTTTTACAGGTTAGTAAAGTTTAAATACTATCGCAATCTTGGTGGGGGTGGTGCAGTTGTTTGATCATCCTGTACAGGTGTCTGCGTCTGTGGTTCAGCTCTGGTTGATTGTTCTACTGGGGTTTGGGTTATTGTTGGTTCTGTTATCGGTTCGGGGGTAATTGGCTCAACTGCTCTGATTGGTTCGATTGGTTGACGAGATTCAATAGGTGATTGGTTTTGGGTTACTGCTGGTTCGACTGCGGCTGGTTGTCGCTCTGGTGTCTCTCTCCAGTCTGGGTTTCTTTGGATAGAGTCGGATGTGTTTGGCGGGAGTGGTCGTCTGGCTGAGTTTGATTCTGATATAGTTTCAGATTTTATTGGTTCTTGAGTTTGGATTCTTTTTGGTCGAGGAGCTAGGTCGGGTTTTGGTGTTGGTGTTGGTGTTGGAATATATTCTTGTGTGGCTGATCTATCTTGTGGTTGTTTTGTTTGTAGTCTAGATCTTTCTCGTCCTAATTCATTGTGAGTTTTACTAGAGATGACTCCGTTTTGCTCCAGTGTAGCTACTTTTTCTTTGAGTTTTTGTAGTTTTGTTGCTGGTCTTTTAGTAGATTTAGTTTCGATGGTTGGCTGGGCTGGGTATTCAGACTTTTGTTCTTGGTACGATCTTTGTCGTGAATATGGTTGTGGCTCGGGCTCTTGATACTGATTCGGTTCTGTGTATCTTTTTGGTTCTATATATGATTGATCGCTCTGGGTTGGTTTGGATCGTTGAGTTTGTGTTGGTCTCATGCTTAGCTGTCTTTGCCTGTCTTTACTATCCTTTGCTTCTTGTAGTGCCTTTGCCTTTGCCAGCTCATCTTCTCTGTCAATTTGAGCTACTAATCCATTGTGCTGATCCGTATCATATTTATCATTTTTTTCCACATCTTCAGCTTTGATAGCTGCCAGCTTCACGGAATCTGCTAATTCTGAATCTCTTAGATTTTGTATCATTGACTCTATTGATGGTGCTTGGTCATCTATGCGTGTACATCCTTTGACTGATCCACAAGCTTGATCACTTTTCGGGTTCAAATCCACAGAAAATAACCACCAACTAGCTCCACCACCAATTATCAGTGTAATTAGGCTAGCACAAAGCAAAACAATCTTTTTTGGTCTGTCGATGATATATTTTGGTGCTTGTTTTACATTTATCGATCCACTTTCGGCCATAGATTCTCAGACTACTCATAAAAACTGCTTTTTGCCAAGTCTAGTATCTTGACAGGACTTTTTAAAAAGTGTAACTTTAGGGTAAATAAGTTTACCTTTATGGCTGTACATACAATTAGTGCTAAGCAATTTAGGCTGCAAATGAAGCGAGTTATCAAAGAAGTGGATGAGGGTGCTGAGTATATTTTGACATTTGGTAAAAAGATCCAAGTAAAAATGTCGCCAATCACAAAGTCTAGCAGTCGCTCAAATATGTCTAAATACATTGCAAAATATCGAGGTGCAACAACACAAAAACCAGTAAATACATTTGATAACTTTGAAGATGAATTAGCTAAAATGATTGACGCTGATCCGAAATATAATTCATATAAATCAAAATAATCTATGCTATTTATAGATGCAAATATAGTCATAGAGATCATACTCAAGAGATCAGAGATAGAGTATTGTTTTAGCGTGCTTGAAAAGTACGAAGAGATTTTTATTTCACCAATTACTTTTCATTTGGTACATTATTTCTGCTCAAAATTTACTTCCATACAGCTAATCAGTGAGTTTTTAAATGGGGTCAAAATTACCTCTATTGATCAGTTTGTTTGTGACAGAGCAAGGGCGATAATCCAAGATTCAGATATGGATGATGCACTTCAGATTGCGAGCTGTTTAGATTCTGGTATTGATACTGTTTTTACTTTAGATAACAAGATGAAGTCAAGATACGCAAATTTTGTCAGATTTATCTAGTGCACTTAGATTTGTTCTGATAGAGAAGGATTTTTGGTATTTTGAAATCTATTCTGACAAAAGTGCTAGACATATTGGTGGTAGTGTCATTGGATTCATTTATTATGAAAACGAGAAAAATTGGACTAAATCTGATTGTCCAAGTCGCGATAAAGTTCGTCGCGGTGATCCTAGCAATCTTTACCACTCGCTGGTTAATCTCAAATGTAGAAAGCTCGGAACTGGCAAATTACAATGTCGGATTGGCTTTTGTGAGTGTGATTATCTCGATAGTTCATGCAGGAATCCCAAACATCATCCAAAAGTTTTACACAAACGAGAGTGATAAAGCTGATATTGGTGTGTTTTGGTCTACATTTGCACTGATTCGGGGTGTGTCGTATTTTATTGGATTGTTTCTGATTGTGATTTTTTATAGGATTACTGGTGTGGAAAATCTAGGTTTACTTGCGAGCATTTATTCTATTATGTGGCTGTTGACTGCTGATTTGAGTTATCGATCGATATGTGATGCTCTAGCTAAAACGTGGCAGTTCAATCTGACTGATGTGTTGTCTAGGGTACTTATTTTGCTGGCTATTTCTGGGTACACACTGTTTCGTGTACAACTGTATTCGCCCCTGAATTTTTTTATTGCTGCCTCGGGTATGTCGTATTTTGCAGGATTGATGGCTGATGCTATATGGCAAAGAAAGCATGTAGTATGGAAAAAACCAACCCTCTCAATGCTAAAAATATACCTGCCTTCACTCACTTTTTTGTGGATTTCAGCTGTGTGCGTGGCCCTTTTTACGACTACTGACAAGTTGTTTTTGAGATACTTTGGATATTCTGACGAGATTATCAACGGCTACAGCAACGCCTATAAACTATTTGAGACAGCTGGTATCATACCTGGTATTGCTATGCCTACAGTTGCGAGTCTGGTCAAAAAGAAGCTAGATCTACTCCAAGAAAGCACACTGAGTATATATCTAAAACAGAAATTAAAACTCGGAGTCAGACTTTCGATACTGCTTGAGTGGGTGCTCTACACTCTTGTCATAGCTATGATTATCTGTGTGTTTGTGGTTGTGATTAGCCCGCTGCTGATTCGACTTATCGACAAAGATCTAAAATATCCTCTAGCCCTGAGTTCGGCACCGATTATTTTACTGGCACTTGCTCCACTGTTTTTTATCTATTTGTTTTCTCTTTTGACTATGTTTATGAATGGTGAAAAATATGAAATGTACGGTACGATGATTATTTTGTTTTTTACCACTATACTGTATGTGACGCTGATTCCTAGATTTGGTATCGTCGGGGCTAGTTTTGCCACACTTGGAGGTTTTGTGGTTGATTTGTGTGTAAAAATATATTTTTTTAGTAAGTCATTTGGTGAGTACTCTAAATTGACAAAAGCAAAAGATAATTGAAAATTTGGGTAATATGTCAAAAAAAGCATTTATCACTGGAATAACTGGTCAAGACGGATCGTGGCTAGCTAAGCTATTGGTAGATAAAGGATACGAAGTCTATGGTGGAGTCAGGAGAATTAGTAAACAAAACCTCAGTGGTCTACAGTTTTTAGGTGTAGCTGACAAAGTCAAATTGATGGAGTTTGACTTGCTAGATTATTCAAATATATATACAGCTGTAAACACGGTGAGACCAGATGAGTTTTACAATTTAGCTGCTCAATCTTTTGTCGGGACGAGTTTTGCGCAGCCGATTTCTACTGGCATGATGGACGGAATTGCAGTTGCATCTATTTTGGATATTTTAAAAACATTTTCACCAGAGACAAAATTCTACCAAGCCTCAACTTCAGAGATGTTTGGTAAAGTTCAAGAGGATATCCAAGACGAAAATACGCCGTTTTATCCACGATCGCCCTACGGAGCTGCTAAAGTCTATGCACACTGGATGACGGTGAATTACCGCGAGAGTTACAATATGTTTGCCTCATCGGGAATTTTGTTTAATCATGAATCAGAGATGCGAGGAGCGGAGTTTGTCACCAGAAAAGTCACACTAAACGTAGCAAAATGGGCTGTAGGCAGAGGAGAAGTGTTACAAATCGGCAATTTAAACGCTCAAAGAGACTGGGGTTATGCAAAAGAGTATGTGGATGGTATGTGGAGGATGCTTCAACATGATAAACCAGATACATTTGTGCTGGCAACTGGCAAGACTACTTCGATTCGAAATTTTATTACATCAGCGTTTCAGGTCATAGATATTGAGTTGAGCTGGCATGGCGAAAATGAAGCTGAGTTTGCTACAAATACCAAAACTGGCGAAACCGTAGTCAAAGTAAATCCTGATTTTTATAGACCAGCTGAGGTGGAGCTATTGATCGGCAATCCTCAAAAAGCCAAAGATTTACTCGGGTGGGAAGCAAAGACTGACATAGCTAAACTAACCGAAATTATGGTTCGCCATGATATTGATATGCTGAATTAATCATATTTTAATCGTGTTTTAGTATGAATTATTTATTTATCTGCGGATCTGTAGAGCCTACCTACTGCGGTATCGGAAAATATACTGGCAAAGTCGCTAGGATGCTACAGCATAACAATTTTGAGGTGCAATATCTGACTGATTATGTACAAAATGATATAAATAACAACATAAATAAAAACAGTGATTCATTTAGTGGTCGTATTCATTATTTTAATTCAAAAAAAGCTGGTCTAGTGAGTATTTACAAATTAGTGAAATCAACAAATCCAGATGTGGTAAATATAGAGCACCAGACATTTGGTAAAAATTTTTCAGATTGCCTCTTTGGGCTTACATGTAAACTTGCCTACAGCAAAGTCAAAGTTATTAACACCATTCATGAGTTTAATCATTTTTCAACACTGGGGAAAATCCGCCTATCAGTTAATGGGCTTTTTGCAGATCGTTTAGTTTTTTCCGACACTAATCAACTCAAAAAATTCAAGGCTTTCACCAGAAATATCTTTGCAAATAAATCTATTTCTACAATCGTCGGTAGTGGGGTAGATATGTGTCTGACAAACTTTGACACACCAGAATTTAGCGATAAAACTCTCAACATAGTCTTTCACGGTTTCATCCAAGAAGCCAAAGGGTTGCATTTTATATTGGAGGCACTCGCTCAATTCACTAAACCATTTACATTGACAATAATCGGGGAGTTCAAAGTGCTACTGCAGTCAAACACTCAGGATGATGTTCTAATGTACCAAAAAAAGTGTTTAGATATCATCGAGAGGAATCCAGTATTGCAATCGTCTGTTTTGGTTACTGGAGATGTCGATCCTACCAGCAAGGCGTTTCAAGATTTTTTACTGAACAAAGAATTAGCGATATTTCCTTTTTTGGATTCTGTCACGCTTCGCCGTACGAGTTTTGTGAATACTCTGATTAATTCCAAGTGTAATTTCGTGTCTACATTTGACGCTGACGTGTCTGAGCCTGTTTTAGAGTCTGTGAAGGGGATTGAAGCTAGTGCTGACTCTATTTTGCATTTTTTGAACACATACTCGAATCTTACCCCTCCTCAAAAACAAGAGCTCAATATCAAACAATTAGCTTTGAGAAATTATCTGCTACCCAAAAACACCAAAGAACAGATAGTGCAAGATATGTCCAAATTTGCTCGCTAAAACTTTTCTCTGCCCAATAAAAATTCCTCCCGTAGGAGTATTGTGTTGCTAATTAATTTTCTGGTCTGTTTTAAGGTTTATTTTTAGTTTGATTTATTGATTGGATTTTTGGTAGCGCTACGGAGAATCGAACTCCGATTACTAGAATGAGAATCTAGCGTCCTAACCATTAGACGATAGCGCCGTTCAGTAAAATTGAATCAGTAAATCTACGGTTTTGTCAAGTTTTGCCTATACGTGTTTTTTGATGTAGATTGCAGTGATGAGACAATACCTGTTTGCCATATCTAGACAATTCACCCGTGACGCTGAGCTCAATGAGCTGTACGCCAGCTTAGCTATTAGGCATTTTTGTTTGGCTCTGATCTCCACATTTGTACCCTTGTATTTTATCAAGGTGGGGTTTTCTCTGCAGCAGATATTTATTTATTACGCTATTGTGGTCAGTACTCAGTTGATCGGTATTCCTGTAGCTGCAAAATTTGCTTCTCGGTATGGATTCAAGCATTCTATGATGATTAGTAGTCCACTCACAGTTATGTTTTTTGTGATATTGTATTCGATTAATGATGTAAATTGGTTGCTTGTCTCAGTGGCGGGCGTGTTTTGTGGACTGGGAAATATATTTTTTAGGATGGGAATGCACTTGAACACAGCAAAAAACAGTCATGGATCAAAAAGGGGCACTGAGATTGGCACTATCAAAATTGTTGAATCTATATTTAAAGCCGTTGCTCCGCTGATTGGTGGGTTGATTTTAGCATTTTTAAATTATCAAACATTGTTTCTGGTCGTATGTGTTTGTCTGATAGCTTCTTCAATTCCGCTTTTTCTGAGCAAAGATTATCATGAACCAATTCATTTTGACATGTTGAAATCACTCAAGAATCACAAGATACATCATACAATGAGTTTTTTAGCTTCGGGAGTAGAATATGATGCAAATTCAGTGGTGTGGCCAATAGCAATTTTTTACATTCTCGGTGGGAGCTATGAAAAAATTGGGTGGCTCGCCTCTACATCTTTGTTGATTGGGGTGGTTGTTCTCTTTATTACAGGTAAATGGGTAAATAAAAATCGCAAATTAGTTATGAAGATTACGAGCTTTGGTTTGGTGATTACATGGCTGTTTCGTTCGGTTACACAATCAGGAATACAATTATTTGCTTTAGAAAGTGTCTATAATTCACTAGAAAATGGATATTATGTTGCAGGTGATGCGACTATTTATGACAGAAGTGAAGTCCAAGGGTTGATGAAATATATTTTTTATTATCAAGTCATGCTCAATCTTGGGCGACTCATATTTTTTATCCTTTTGATATGTATTCCTCATTATGAGTTCGGTCTCTTGCTGGGTGTGATAGGCAGTCTAGTGATGAACTTTGCTTGAACTCTTAGGCATATCACATATTTTATCATTGCGTATTTAGCCCTCAAAGCTTATAGAACTGGATTATTTCAGACCGCTTACGAGATATAGTTTGCTGGCTTTTTGACCCTCTGGAGATAGGACTGATGGTTTGCCGGGATTAGCCTCCCAAAGAATTTTGTCAGTTTGAACCATGGCTAAATAGTCGAGTAAATAATCAGCATTAAATGATTGATTCCACTCAGTTGCCACACCCTCGTAGTTTTCTATGCTTACTGAACTTTCGCTAGCGTAGCCGTCTGGGGTTTTAGCTGACAAAAACATCTTGCTTTCCTCTGGGTTGAGTAGGATATTTATCGATTTATTTACTGCATTACTCTTGGCAAAGAGGTACACTTGGCGTACTGCGTTTATGATTTCTTTGGTGTTTACTAGGTAGCTACAGGTAAATGTCTCAGGAATAATCTTTTCATAGTCTGGGTACTTTCCATCACCATAACGCATCACTAGCTGACTTTCTGCAAACTGAACAAAAGCATAATCTTGTTCAAATCTAAACTCTATCGACTCAGTTGGTTCCACGCATCCACTCAGCAGCATCAGACTTTTTGGGTTGAGTAGATAATTGGTGTTTGTATTGAGCAATTCTTCTTTTACATTTTCATAGCTAGCTACCATCGCACTACGGACAATTCTATATCTATCAGTGGAAACTATAAACAGCTTTTTTTGATCTGGTTTGAGAGAATAGCAAATACTGAGAAATTCTGGTGTATAAACATTTTTAGGCAGTGCTACGGCTACGTTGGCGATTTTGTTGAGCTCGAATACATCACTAGCAACAACCCGAACTGAAGCTTTTAGATTTTCATCAGAGGTCTTTGGGATATCAAAATGGGTAATGTCTTTTGTGGTAATTCTGAGTGTGTGTTTGCTAGTTGAACCCTGCACAACCAAAGTTGATTTTGCTATGTTTATGTCCAGACTAACAATCTCATCCGAGATCAGGCTAATAGTGCTAGCCAGTATGTCAGTTTTTACTAAGAATGCTAGATTTTTTTCATCACCATCTACACTAACTGGTTTGAGCTTAGTCGAATAGTATAATGCTGGACTGATACACGAAATTCTCACCTCGTCTTTACTAATTTCAATTTTACATTCACAAAAGGCGTCCACATCGCTCCGTTTTAGGCTGATTTGATTGCTGATTGATAGAGTTTGTTGGAATTCTTTTTGTTTGAGTGAGACGAACATAATTATGAGCTAAGAATACGTGTTGTACTATGAGTTATATAATGAATTATATGTAGTGTAAAAATATGATAAATGTCAAAGGCTTGATGTTGCTAGTTGCTAAAGATGTTTTTTACTGCAAAGAAAAGTTTTGGTTTTTGAAGATAAAGATCACCACAATCTGATAAATGATAACCACCAACCAAGCCATAGCAACCACGAGTACGCTAGCTGCTGCCATATCCTTTATATGTTTGATTTTTACGTTGAAATTTGGTTCAACCACGTCGCACAATGTTTCGATGACTGAGTTTACAATCTCTAGGCTAATCACTAGGCTCATGAGAATCAGATTTGCCATAGCGGTAATCCACCTACCATTGTACCCAGCAATGACAGCAAGCGTGATACCCAGAACGCACTGTATAGTCAGATTTGGTTCGCGTCTAAATACAAAAGTGAGACCTTGGAATGCATAAAATGGACTTTTGAGTAGATTGTACCTGACAACTTTTTTAGGTAAATTATCGTAGGCATTTTTTTTACCGGGAGAAAAAGACTGATTATCGTGCATGAGTGATGACTTTGCATATTAGCCTAGCTTCGTCAACCGAGGTATGGATATTTGTTGGTAAATTAATGACTTGGTGCTGGATGAGTTTGGCAGTAGTTGGAGTGGTATCTGGAGTAAAAAGATATGAATTATCATGTTCGCTTTGGTTTGATCCTACAAATGTCTGAGTGTACCAGCTGCCTAAATATATTCCCAGTGATTTTGCTTTGATCATGATTTGATCGTATCGAGTGGAGTTGAAATCGACTTTTTCACTTTTTGTAACACTTTTTAAATACAATGGAAAACGCAAGTATACACTATTTGGACCGTACTCAACTCCAAAGTATTGAGCATAGATGGTAGCTAGCTTTTTGCGATGATCGTTCAATACAGTGACTTTTTTTAGCTGATTAGCCAGTAGGGGGTAGAGCTGATTACTGTACTGGGTCGCTGTGACAAATACTTCAGCTGATTTTTCACCATTTGTGTATACTTCACCAGTTAGTCTCAGCCGTAGATTGAGTACAGCCACAATTTTGCCTAGCAGTAATCTATACAAAGGTCGAATAAAAAAGACTACCAAAACAGGATACAGTAGATTTTCATCTGTTTGCTTTTGATTTACTTGATTGAGGTTTTTGTATTCGTTCTCAAAGTTATTTTGCCATGCTCTTTGCTGTGGATTAAACGTAACCACCCCACCATTTGTAGTTGAAATAATTTTGTCTCGACCAAAACTGAAAATAGCCGCATCTCCAAAACAACCTACTGGCTTGCCATCATGCATACCTCCTAGACTATGAGCACAATCCTCTATCAAAATCAGGTTGTTTCGCTCCGCTATTTGTTGTACTTTTGTCATATTCATAACCAGTCCCATATTGTGCTGGATGATCCAAACTTTGGTTTTTTTGGTGATATATTTTTCAACGGCGTCTAAATCAAAATTAAATGTCTTGGCTGATATGTCGCAGGTAGTTGGTACTAGGTTTGCTTGGAGGACGGCGTTTGGGACAACAATACAGGAAAATCCTTGGACTAAGACTTCAGAATCTTTTGGTAGGTCTAGAGTTTTTAATAGCAGATACAATCCGTGGCGAGCATTTGTAGTAAAATACGCCCGAAAATTTGGATCTTCAGTTTGTTTGAGATAATCATTGAACCAGTTTTCACAGTACTGTTTTGAGTGTGTGTTTGATATCCATCGACCGAAAAGGAGTTGTTTGAGGGCTACAAATCCGTCGTCAATTTGAAAATTTGGTCCTACATCAAGACTCACAAACCGCAAACTATTTTTTAGAAATTCGTACATGTATGGTTTTAAACCTATAATTGAATCTTGCCACTTGTCAAAAATCTAAACTGATATTGATGTTTGTCAGATGCCTATGGACTCAATGCTACAGAAATATATACTCCCAAATCCCTTTTTTCTAGGATCGTACAAAGTCTACAAATCAGCTCATGATCGAATTCTTGACGTCAATGGTGCAAGCGAAAACTCTGGATCCCACAATCACAACAATCTCCTGAGGAGTAACACCGTTATTTTGCCTGAGGTGGAGTTTAGTAACTTGCCAGATGATCGACCTGAGGATGGACATTATTTTAACTCTACAGTGGATATGGAGCTCAAAGCAGGTCAGAGGATTGCTGAAATACTACCTAAAGCTGACCAGTTATTGGTTTTAGGTGGGGATCATACGGTGAGCATGGGTACTGGGTTTGGAATATCGCAGGTGCTTGATATGAAAAAAGTCGGGCTGATATATGTAGACACGCATGGCGATAGCAATACCCCTGATAGTTCGAATACCAAATCAGTTTACGGTTATCCAGCAGCGGTAAATTGCGGCTTTGGACACCCTGAGATGATCAATCCGTTCAAGGGTAATTTTATCCAAAAGATATGCCATATTGGTCTCAGTGATATCGATATTCGGGAGCTGGAGGTGATGAAGCTGATGGGAGGGATGATATATTCTTGTTTGGATATAGTGGAGTTAGGTATGAAAACAATACTAGATCAGACCCTAGAATACATGTCAGACTGTGAATATATTTGGTTATCAATGGACATTGACGCACTCGATCCAACCTTTTTTGCACCCTTAGAGACGGATGTGCCAGTAATCGGTGGTATGATACCCAGAGAGTTGATGTATATAGCCTACAGAGTACAGCAGACCCAAAAGCTCAAAGTATCAGAGATAGTACAAATCAACGATATAGGTAGGCAAACCCCAGTCATCTCATTAGCATCCAGATTAGCTGAGCTGTGCCTAGGTCTAGGATCATGGAGATATGGGAAGTAAATCTAATCCAAGAAGTTTTTGCTGAGGTAACCTAGTAATAGTACTGTGGATTTTCCTTTGTTTGAGGTGTTTTTTGTGGTAAACTCAGCTACAAGCTTTTGTATTTCACTGGTATTCTGACCGTCCCATTTGAGTATACTTTCTGGTGCTAGTTGTCGTTTTAGTAGTTCTTTTTCTATAACTTTACTAAAGTTTCTACCAAGTAAGATGATTTTGGCTGGTTGTATACTTGCTAACTCCACTGCGAGTTTTTTGTGGATTTCCTCAGACTTTGAACCGAGTTCTGCAATATCATCTAAATAAATTACTAGATTTTTGTTGGTTTTGGCAAAGTCGAGGATGTTGATAATGCCGTCATAGTTATTGTATTGATTAAAAATTATCTGACCAAAGTCCCTTTGATATACCTCGAGGCGTCCATCGGGACTCGATAAATTGGTGAGAAGTGGTTGTAGCTCGTCCAGTATATAGAGGTTGTTTTCTAGGACAAAGGCTATGGTGTGGAGGATATTTTGTATAGCACCTTTACTAAATAGATTGGTAGTCAGCTGAGTTTTGACACTAGGTGTTGTTAGATCAAAGGTGGTTATCTTTCCATCAAAATGTATCTTTGTAGCCACATAATCGGCCTCGATATCAATCCCGCACTTGATTACTCGCAAACCATCTGGAAATACTATTTGATGACATAGCTCGCTCGACCAGTTGACGATAACTAGATCGTTTTTGTGCAGGTGGGCTAGAGATTCAGTTTCAGCTTTGATGATGTTTTCCATGCTTCCAAAAAGCCCAAAGTGTTGTTCATTGAGCCCAGTGATGATGGCAGTCTGCGGCTGGATAATAGCACAAGTCTTGTCTCCATCACCGACATTTATAGCACCTACTTCACAGACAAAGTATTGGGTATCGGGCAGTATTTCGGTAGTTCTGCGAGCACATGAGATATCGGTATTTTGATTTTTGCGAGTCGACTCCACCATGAATTTTTGCTCTAAAACATGAGTCAGTATTTCTTTAGTTGTTGTTTTACCGAAAGCTCCAGAAATAGCCACGACGTTGAGATTTTTGAGTGAGTTTCTATGGTTTTTTGCCTTGGTAAAGAGTCGTTTTTTTGTGATATAATCAATCGGCAGGATTAGCAAAATACTACCAGCTATAGTAAAAGGAATCAGCAGTAAATCGAGCGTGTACATCAAAAGGGTGTTGTGTAGATTGTTTTGGGCAATTCCAGATGCGATAATTATGATGATCCCGATAATTTTTACCGCAAAGATAATACTGGCTTTTGGGGTAAAGTTTGGGATGAGGAGGTTTTTTCTCATCAAAAGTTTAATACCAAATACACCAATTTCTACAATCCATAAACCCGCAAAGAAATAGTTGAGCCAGTCTAACTGTAGCTTAAACAAGAACTCAAACGTCAGGTAAAACAGCGAAATCAACCTCAGCTTAAACCAATAATCAAATACAATTGGTCGAGATTCGGGTAGGCTCAGATAGTCCCGCATTTTATCGAGTCGATAGTCCTTTTTTTGCCACAGCCACAGCCATTTGAGTGATTGAATCAGTGTAGTGAGACTAAAGATGGAGGTAAGCAGGTACAAATTATTCATCAAAATTTCTTGAGTTCGTAGTAGAATTTGGTCAATTTACCATTATTGTAGTAGTTTCAGTTTAACAAACAAATAACCAAAATAAATACAAGCCTCACCATAAAATATGTCGCCAGATTCTCCTCAACAATTTTCTGATATTTTTTCCCTGAAAGCTTTTGATTTATTAAATGTTTAGTAATTCCAAATCTTTTTTTTGAAATGACAGTAGGGTGAGCCTCCAGATTTTGTGTAGTAGTTTTGATGGTATTCCTCCGCAGGATAAAATATTGTGGCTGGTAAAAAGAGTGTGGCTACCCTGTGACCTAGTTCCTCTAGTTCTGATTTGAGTTTCTGAGCTGTGGCTAATTCCTGCTGGTTATCAAAAAAAATTGCTGAAAGGTATTGTGATCCTCTGTCTGCACCCTGACCATCTGATTGTGAAAAGTCATGAATCTCGTAAAAAAACTTGAGAATCTCCTCGAAACTGATAATCGCTGGGTCAAAAACTACCTCAACAGCTTCCAAATGACCACTATTTCCACTGCAAACCTGTCTATAAGTAGGGTTTTGGATTGTACCACCTGTGTAGCCAGAGGTAGCTTTGATTACTCCATTGAGCTTGTGAAACCAGTATTCTACACCCCAAAAACAACCGCAGGCGACTATGGCTGTTTGATATGTATTCTCTGATTGATGATTTTCTGTAGTCATGATGTTATCTAAAACAACTCGCAGAAAAGTGTAAAGTTGACATTCGCTTTGTTTATGAAAATTGTAGACTGGTATGTCATATTTTTTTACGTCTGAATCAGTTTCCAGTGGTCATCCAGACAAAATTGCTGATCAGATTTCTGATGCCATCCTCGATAGTTTTTTTACACTAGACCCAACTGCAAAAGTAGCCTGCGAAGTCCTTGTGACCACCAATCGGGTGATTATTGCTGGGGAGATAAATACCTCAGAAGAGATTCTCAAATTAGTCGATATAGAAAAAGTCACCAGAGAAACCATACAAAATATTGGCTATACGAAGTCAGAATATAATTTTTGCTACTCAACGATCGAGATAACCAATCTACTTCACTCCCAAAGTGCTGAAATCTCTCAGGGCGTTATGCAGGACAATCCAGACGATCAGGGTGCAGGAGATCAGGGCATCATGTTTGGTTATGCGGTAAACGAAACTCCAGAATTTATGCCTTTGCCACTAATGCTCTCACACCAAATTTTGATAGAGCTAGAGAATATACGAAATCATAATACAAATCAAATCAATTACCTCAGACCAGATGCAAAAACTCA
>JAYWFX010000049.1:0-8641 GCA_043778575.1 bacterium
ATGTGTGTCTTGTTCATACATTACAACTATCTACTAATATTTCTAAGATTCTATCAAGCTAGGCGTCAGCGTTAGAAAGTTGAGGTGGGTTTTGGTATAGAGGTTAGTTGTAGCTTTTAGCTAAGTTGGTTTTGAAATATGGTTGTTTCTTTGTGTCTTGCGCTATCTCCCAATACTGCTTTATAATTTGGTGAATCAGATGTACTATTCTCTGTCTCTATGAATATTATGCCTGATAGAGCTAATGATCGTCGTGTTCTCTCCCCATTGTTTCCAATATACGTTTGTGGTGTGAGTCTACAGAGATCTGCTTTTACTTCATCTGCTATGCCTAGTGTATCGATAAAATTGTTAATCATCTTTGCTGTGATATTTCGACTGTCTCTGACAAACTTTTTCACTGCGTTGTAACCATCTCCATATTGCCTGAATCTCATTTCGGTTTGGATAGCTTCGGATACTACAAGTGGTGAATTTGTTAGTTTTGCATCAATGACTGCCTCATTTGGCGATATTCTAGATAATCCAGATTTCATATTTTCAACTGCAATTAACATGTTAGCTAGACACTTACCAAACTCACGAGAAAATGTACTGGATCTCAAATCTCTCTCATCGTACGAATCCAGTAATAGCTTGGCAAGTGCATTCATCTGCTCTTGTGCTAATAGGAATCTCGCTGAAGCATTTTCAAATTTAATAGGATTTACTTTGTGAGGCATTGCACTGGATCCTACCTCTGTACCAACTATTAATTGAGCAATTTCATCACGTGAGATACTTCGCCACATATCCATACAAGCGTTTGATAATGATCCACAGACTATACTGAGCTGATTTAATACTGAAGCGTGATCTGAGTAATCGCATATCTGACCAGTTGAGAGAGAATATGTTTCAAACCCTAGTGATCGTGTAAAATCTTCACCAAAGGTAATCCAATCCAAGTCCTCTCTATCACGCGTGGCAAATACTTTTGCATTGTCTCCACCAGTTGCACCTCCCCATTTGGCTGATATTTGTGTATTAGTCACGCGATTCATATTTTTGACTAACGATTCTACAATTCTAGCTAGTTTGTTTCCAAATGTAATCGGTGTAGCATCTTGACCGTGGGTGTAACTTGGGAATGGTAGATCAGCAAATGTGCATGCATCGGTAGCCAGTTTTTCAATGAGGGAATCCATTCTGCTTTGTACAATTTCTAGACCTTGGGCTAATTGCCAGCTGACAGCCACATTATTCAGATCTTCGCTCGTACATCCGATGTGAACTAGCTCAGTATATTTTGTTATGTCTGGGTCTGTGCATCCATAACTTCTTAGAACTACAGATATTTTTTCTTTTACAAAATTGATAATTGCCTGCACATCGTGCTTTGTTTCTGCTTCATTTGATTGAACCTTAAACATGTCCAATAATGTGAAGTTTCTATAGATCTCCCTCATTTCATTTTTGATAGCATCAGGGAACTCAAAACCTTCTACAAATGCGATGTGGGCAAGGAGGTGCTCTATGATAGCCACTGCTCTACCCTGCATCAATCCTTTTTCTGAGACTACTTCTCGCAATGGTTTAGTAAGCTCAGCATAGCGACCATCCTCTGCAGTCACACTATATACAGCTGCTATTTTCTCCATAGGAGATCGCATTGCTTGAGCTATAGGATTTTCGTAGTGATTAGTAACAAAATCACCCATAGCTTCATATACAGCCAGCCCGTTTTCTGTTTGCCAAAAAGGATCTTCTGGCGATAGTTGCATGATTGAAAGTAGGTGAGTCATCGCTAACTCAGGTCTAATTTCGCCACCCTCTAAACCCTCACCTCTTCTTTGATCACCAATTGTTTCAGGCATAATAAATAAAAATTTGAATATAAAATAATGTTTTTTCTCTAAAATCTACAGATTACGAATTTGGGCTTTTGTCAAATTATTTGGTTGATTATATTGTGACTTTACCGTTGACAGAGTAAGCATAAACAAGTATCATCAGTGTATTAAATGAATGATAATCTGTACCAACAGCCCCCAGCTCAGCCAGTAAAAACGACACAATCACTGTCGCTGCCAAAGCCGAGTATAGACACCACTGTCAATACTAAAGGTGGGAGCTCTCTCGGTGGAGCGATGAATGTGCTTATTTTGCTACTTGTGATAGGAGTTTTGGTATATGTGATTTTGATGATAGTTAGGAGAATTATTTATCGTCGAAGAAAGCTAGGAGATTGGTCAAAAACGGTTTTTATCGAGGTCAGTGTACCGAAAGAAACTGCTGAGCAGAGTCAAAAAGAGCAGGGTAGTTCGACTGGTGGTGGTCAGGACAAAAATTCGATTTTAGCTGTAGGTGAGCAGCTATATTCTGCTATGAGTGATTATGCAAAACCGGGATTGAAAACTTGGTTGAGCGGCGGAGAACGTTTTAGTCTAGAAATCGTGTGCGTAGATCAGGTTATCAAGTTTTGGATAGCTTGTTCTCATGAGGCAGCTCATATACTCGAGCGACAAGTGGTTGCTATTTATCCAAAGGCACATATTACACGACTCAACAAGATGGATTTTTTCAAGGAAAAGACTGTAGCCTACTCACAGGAGATGACCCTATTGAACCGTTTCGATCTTCCATTCAAGACATACAAACTCACAGACGGTGATCCACTCAATACTATCACAAATGCTATGTCTGGTTTATCTCTGGATGAGTCTGTAGGTATCCAGCTGGTACTTGTGCCAGTCAAAGATGGTTGGCAGAGAAATCCACGACAATTGGCAGGGAAAATTCAACAGGGTTTTAACCCAAATGAGGTCATGAATCCTAGTCCGTGGAAGGGTTTGTTTACGGTACTTGGACAGGTAGCCAAGGCACTAAAACCAGCAAAAGATGACAAAAACAAGGATGGAATTGATGACAGAGAACAAAATCTCGATCTGTCTGGGCGAAGACAAAGTATCCAACTGACCCCTCAACAGCAGGAAATTATCAAAAAACTAGAGGAAAAATCGGGTCGTTCGGGATTTTATTTTTCGCTTCGTATTGTGGGCAGTGCTCTAACCATGCAAAGAGCAAAACAAGTGGTAAACAATGTTATCCCAGCATTTCAAGTGTTTGATATCAAGCCATTTAACGGGATTATCAGAAAAAATACCAACCAAAAGCAATCCATCCTCAACTTTCTCCTCCGGTCACCAAATTTTGGAGATAAAAAGATCTTAAATACAGAGGAGATTAATTCACTCTGGCACTTACCAAATTATCTCACCCAGACCCCAAATATCAAATGGCTCCTTGCTCGTCGTCCTGCTATCCCGTTAGAGATTCCAGGTCCGGGCCCAGAGAGAATTTTTATCGGAAAAGCTAGCTCCCGCGGTCAATCAAAAGATGTATATATAAACACTGAGGATAGGTTCAGGCATATTTATTCGCTTGGAGGCTCTGGGTCAGGAAAGTCTGTAACCATGAACAACATCGCCCTAAAAGACATTGAACTCGGTCACGGATGCTGTATTATCGATCCTCACGGTGAGGGTGTAGATGATATCATGAGGCGTATCCCAGAAAATCGCATTGATGACGTGATTATATTTTCTCCTTCGATTATTGACCGACCACTTGGTTTAAATATGCTTGAGTTTGATCCGCTCCAGCCTACTCAAAAAACGTTGGTTATCGATACGCTATTTAGTGTTTGGGACAAACTATATGATTTAAAAAAGACTGGTGGTCCTATGTTTGAGAGTTACATGAAAAACTCCATGAGGCTGGTGATGAGTCATCCCGAGAGTGGTTCTACATTGATGGAAATTCCAAAAGTACTGTCAGATGAGGATTATCGTAGCTTTAAACTAGCCATGTGCGAAGAGCAAGAGGTGGTAGATTTTTGGGAGAAAGAAGCTACAAAGGCTGGTGGTGAAGCGTCTCTGGAGAATATGGTGCCGTATATTACCTCAAAACTTGCTCCGTTTGTCACTAATGATTTCTTGAGACCTATGATTGGTCAGCAAAAAAGTGCTATCAACTTTAGAGAAGCTATGGATAACAACAAGATTATTCTAGTTTCTCTTTCAAAGGGTATGATCGGTGAAACCTCGGCGTATTTGGTGGGTATGGTTATAGTCGGAGGTATTTTGATGGCTGGTATGGGTCGAAGTGACGGTTTGAAATATAATTTGGACGGAACTACCTCACCGACTATTCCGAGCGAGCGACCACCATTTTTTGTGTATATTGACGAGATGCAGAATTTCTTATTTGATGCTATCCCAAAGGCTTTAGAGGAAATTAGAAAATATAAAGTTGGATTTTACTTGGCTCACCAATTTATCAAACAGGTGGTTGTGCAGGGGGATGAGCGTATCAAAGACTCAATTATGGCAAACTGTGCAACTAAATTTATTTTTCGATGCAGTGCTGAAGACGCAAAGTTCTTGGAGCCAGAGTTTACACCGTTGACTATCCCCGATATTGCCAATCCTGAGGCTAGAACCTTTAATTGTATTGAGCTGGTAGATGGTCAAAGAACGAGTCCATTCAATGTCCAAGCATACTATCCAGACTACTTCAAAATAGAGGATAAAAATCACCCAGAATACATGGTCGCAGCTGAGGAGAAACGCAAACGAATCATAGAAAACACCAAGATGAAATACGGGAGACCAAAAGCAGAGGTAGAGCAGGATATCAAAGATAGAGCAAAGCTACTTTTTTAGGATCATAAATTTTTAGAGTGTATTTCATAACATGATATTTGATAATTCTACATTAAAACACGATTTCAAAGAGTATATAACCTCTCAAATTAGCAAATTACACTTAAAATCAGATGTAAAACTGACACTCAACATCATTCAGATTGGTGATGATTTTGCCTCCTCAAAATATGTAGGGATAAAGTATAAAGTTGGAGCTAGTATTGGAGTGGAAGTTTTTATACATAAATACCTGTCTGATATAAACCCTGAGAATGTTTTTGTAGATTTACAGCTGATTACAGCCAAGTCCAATACTGGGATAATTTATCAACTCCCCGTACCACAAAGTTTTTTGCAGATGGTGCATCAGACTCCTATCAAAGGCGATGTAGATTTACTTGGTTCTGGACAATGGGAGCTCTGGAGACGAGGTTTTTTGCCGCCAACTATAGGTGCTATTGATCTGACACTCAAAGCTATGTCAGGCTATAAAAGAACCAGTGATACAAGTAGCTTCATACTTCATGACCTTGATTTGTCTGGAAAGATTGTGGCTGTAATCGGACAAGGGGTATTGGTTGGTCGACCTCTTTTACAGTACTTGGTAAATAGAAACGCTACCATACTGTCCATAAACAAAGACACGGCTAACCCGATTGAATTGGTTAAACAGGCAGATATTGTGATCTGTGCAGCAGGAAGTAAAAACTTGATAAATGATGAGTGGCTAAAGCCTAGTGCAGTTGTCATCGATGCAGCAACGAGCGAGGATAATGGTGGGTTGGTCGGTGACGTAGATAGAGAGAGTATTCCAGATTCTGTTTTACTTTCACCTAGTCCGGGTGGTATTGGGGGTTTGACGGTTTTGTACTTGTTTTACAATTTATTGAGATTAAATCAACTAAACTAACAATCGAACTAAGCTGTGCCTGATATTTTTTTGGAAATCGATACTATTTTTGAGGGTAAAGCCAAGGAAATTCTGCCTAAAATTAATTGGGCGATAACTCAGCGAAAAACTGAATACACTCAGCAGCTCGTGTTACTCCAAACACATAGTAGTGTATCTATCAGGCGAAAAGTGGCACTCGGATTGTCACAACTAGGAACCAAAGAAGATATTGATAAACTCAAAGACTGGCAAACCCGTGAAGGTGATCGTGAGACGTGGCTAAATCTACAAAGCAGTATTGATAAACTCGACAGAAGTTTGGATGGTATAGAAAAAAGTGTGGTTACGTTTAGTGTGACAGAGGCATTGAAGTATCTCAAAAACTTGCTCGGATCTCGGGAACTGGTGATTGAAGGTGAGCTCAGTGAGGTGCGACCGATGTATCAAATGTACTATTTTGGGATCAAGGATTCTCTCGATTCACGGATAGATTGTGGCTGTTTTGCTGGAGTAGTTGCTCGACTGGGTTTTCCGATGAACGAAGGGTTGTCGGTTCGAATTAGTGGTACCTTTAAACTGGGCAAAAATTCCAGACTATATTTTGATGTAAAATCTCTGGTTTTGACAGGTGAGGGTGAACTGCTGCGAAACCTCAAACTCTTAGAGGATAAACTCGTGAATGAAGGGTTGTTTGATCCAAGTAGAAAACGCAGTATTCCTGTTTTGCCAAATCGTATTATGCTACTTGCGAGTGGTGTGAGTGCGGCGGTGGATGATTTTTACAAGGTTTTAGGAGAAAGACGAGGTGGTATAGAAATGTATCACTTAGCTATAAAAACACAGGGGCAAAATGCAGAATTTGAACTCCTTGAAAAACTAGAATTTGCCTCAAAAAAAGCCCTTGAACTCAATATTGATACCATTGTGATTACTCGTGGAGGAGGAAGCAGTGATGATCTAGCTTTGTTTAACAATGAAAAAGTGGTTAGGGCGATTCATGGTTTGAGTAAACCTACGATTGTAGCAATTGGTCACCAAAGAGACACTACATTTAGCGAGCTTGTTGCTGATCTAAGAGCCTCAACGCCCAGCAACGCAGCACAGTTAGTGAGTTTGAGTAGGGATGAAGTACTCGCATCATTACAACTGGTTTTTGGAAAAATACAAGGTTTAACTACTGAAAAGCAAGTACAATATTTACAGGTATCGACTCAACTAATTACTCGAATTGAACGCGATATCAGAATCAGAATTCAGGAGCACAGACTCATCTGCAATCAGGTATTTCAGTTATTTACGAGCCATCTCCGCTTTGTTTATCACAATATCCCGAGTGTAGAAAAGATGATTTTTATAGTCAGGCAGGAATTACAAAAGAGTCTTTTTATGGCTCAAAAAGCTGTCACTACCATCTCTCTCTTTGACACAGATAAAATCGTAAATATGGGGTACTCGATTCTAATGTCAGGAGGAGAGGTGGTAGATTCGATAGAGAAACTCAAAATTGGTCAAACTCTGGATGTGACAGTTCGAGACGGGAAAATCAAAACTGAGATCAAAGGTTTTTAGAGGATACCTCTTGAAATCTATTTGTCAAAGAACTTCTTGATGAGACTTGCAAATCCATTTTTCCTTCTGCTGCCAAATATAAATGGGGATACGAGAGAAAATATATTAAAACCCATTTCATTCATGTTTAGAGTGGATTCTTTGATTTGATGTACACTATCACTCACTTTCTCACCCACCTCACCAAGCTTATTTTTGAGACTGTTTATGGTAATCAAGACAAAGATACTTGTGACAATACCCAAAACACAAAAAATATTAAAAAATATGAGAGCTGATAGCTGGAGAAATTCTAAAAGTTGAGGACTAACTGACATATATTAAAACTGATATACCATTTTTTTTATTTAGGCAAAGTTTATATACCAATTTAGTTTTCGTTGACAGAGTATAAGATATCTTATATCATATAAAAATATGAAAACAATCGAAGCAACTAAACTCACAATCTATCTGCCAAAGACAATAAAGGCAAAACTACAGCGTCAAGCAATTCAGCAAAAGATTAGTGTATCAAAACTCATTTTAGTATTATTAAGCGGTAATGAAAACAAAGAACCAAACAGATTATTAAAATATTTTACTATGGGAGATCCAGAAACTGTACTAGAACTTGAAGCTCAGATTGAATTTAACAAAAAAGACTTTCGGAGTAAAAAAGACCTTGATATTTTCTAAGTATGTTTTTACTAGATACAAACATACTCACAGGTATATATAAAAATGATAATTTGATTTTAAAAAATTTAGCTAAAAAAACTGACGATCAATTCAGCACATGCCTTTTCTGTGTCTCAGAAATTCTTTATGGTATAAACAGGTTACCATCTTCAAAGAGAAAACTAGACTTTGAATTATTTTATGGCAGACTTTTTACTGATATTATCATGCTCGATTTTACATTTGAAGCAGCTGTAGCCTTTGCTGATATAAAGTTAAAATCAAGAAATCAAGGTAATATAATCGAGGATTCTGATCTATTAATCGCCGCTACTGCTATAGCGAACGAGGCAATTTTAGTAACTAGAAATATAGAACATTTTGAGAGAATATCAGGGCTAGAGGTTGTGGAGTGGTAAATCAAAGTATTTTCCAAAACTTTATTACATAAGTTTGTTAAAAAATAAAAATTCTAATATATTTCTGAAATAAAACAAAAAAATGTCTAAACAAAAAAATAAACCAAGTGGTGTATTTGGAACAATTGGTTTACCTTGGCTTTTTGAAAAAATGAGTGAGCATCGTGCTCGAACTTTATTCTCCACTCTTTGGTTCAAATCCCCCGCATTCATGCGGGACATTGATTGAAACTTAGAGTTGTGATTATGTTGATTGATGCAGAGTAAAGATACAAATAATTATCAATCTTCAAGTCACTCTAAATTTGATCTCAGAGTACACTTGGTATGGATAACTAAATACAGATACAAAGTAATAACAAAACAATTAGGATCAAGACTCATAGAGATAATCAGAATAATTTGTAAAAACA
>JAYWFX010000050.1:0-3228 GCA_043778575.1 bacterium
TTTTTCTAGGTTAAGCTTGTTAGGTTAATAAACTTGATTTGCCAATATACACTCTGAATAATTTGCAAGATGAGTAGATACCACCCTAGTGTAAAAATACCAAGAGGCAAGACAAATATCATGCCCAAAAAATACAAGACAAACTGAGCCCATACAGCATTTCTGAGGAGTTGTACATGATTAGTAGCCTCCCAAAAATACATAATCAGCCAGAACCATCCCTGAAGTACAGAATAGCCAATCAACACTGGCAGTAAACCATTTTGGGCTTCAATTGCAGGATTGTTGTAGATAATATTGAGGATATTTTTGGAAAATAGAGCACAAACAGCAACCATCAATCCACCGAATCCTAGAATCACTCCAGACCCGATAGTGTAGGTTTTTTTGAGTTGTGCTAAACTACCCTCTGAAACTTGGCGAACAAAAATAGGTAGCATCGGAGTATATACCATCAAAGCAACAACCATAGGAAATTTACCTAGCTGACTGATAGATTTATACAGACCGTTGAGCTCGAGAGACTTGTCTCCACCAAAAGCCACAATAAATATACTATCAGTCTGAGTGATGAGGGTGAGGGCAATCAGTGAGGCTAGGTTTGAAATACAGAAATGAATAAAATCTTTTGGTGGGAGTTTTGGTTTGGAGTGCAGATTTCCCTGTCTAAAGAGATCGACTAAACATAACAAGCTCGTGATACCCCATCCACACAAAATCCCAAACAAACAACTTTGAACTGGATCAATACGCAAAACAAAAAAACTCACAAACGTCACCACAATAATCAAAAATGAGTTGATAATCTGGTACACCCCAAATCGAATTGACTGACCGAGCCCATTGAAAATAGGAATAATCAAATGATAACAACTAAAAAATATCACTCCAAGTAGGAGTAATTCGCTCATTCCATTGTAGAGATTAAAGGTGTGAAATGATTTTTCTAAACCAAAAACTACAGTCGCTACAATAAAACTGGTGGCAGCATTGAGTGTCAGAACTGAGGAGACGAGATCTTTGGTGGGAAGTTGTTGTGAGACTTTTTCAGCGAGAAATTTTTGGACACCCTCGACCATTCCGATAGGAGCAACTAACCCTACAAAGGCTAAAAATACAAACAAATAGGCAATCTGCCCAATCATCTGGACACTCAACCCCCCAAATCTAGTTAGCACGATTATCAACACAATCGGTGTAGAATTGTTGAGTACCTTGGCACTACCCCCAATTAAAAAATTAAATATTTTAGTCACATTTTTGTGTTGTGTTTTGGTCTACGTTTTTGTTGCGATTCTAGCTATTACCCCTACTCTAATAAAGAGAACGTATTTCAAAATTTTACTTTAGACAAGTCATCCTCTAATTTAAAATCTAATAGTATATTGACAGAAGTAATCACATATCGACATATATACTAAATTATATATTATACAATATTTTACCAATTAACCTAATATGCTATTCAACAAGCAGTTATATCAGCAAGTAAGTCTTTTTTTAATTATAGTCGTTTGTTTGTTTAGTACTGTGACATATTTAAGGTCATCCTCAAAGATTGTAGTGAACTCTTCCCCCAGTACTTCAGTTACAAAACCTAAAAAAGAAACATCGACTCCAGTCTATCAAGAGATAAATTATGCTGATGTAGATCCAGTACAGATCAACGATGCTCTTGGATTGGTCGAGAAATTTAGCGTAACTAGTGAAACTACCACTACAAATACAAAAACTTTAGAAGAGTCTATTTTACCTATAGTCTATGAGGGTTCAAAAGATATAAAACAAATGCGTCAAAACTTTGATAGTGCTGTAAAAAATATTCAAACTTATTTACCTCAAGACAATCTAATTTTTAAAAACCCACCAGAGTTTAAAATCTCAAAACTGTTCTTTTATAGTCAAAAGTTAGATTTACGCCATGCAAACTTTGCTGAATTAAAGAACCTAAAAATTGTCGAATATAACCAAGATAATGATGCTATAACTAAAAAAATACGTAAAAATAAAAAGATTGAGACAGGTTTAGAATCCAATTCCAACCAACCAGTATCTATGAGCTCAAAGGATGTATCCACTGCTCTAGACATCTCGTCAGACAAACAAAAAGAGTTAGATGCTGAAATTACTCAAGAAAAACAAGATGCAGATGATCATAATACAAAAATAAGACAGTATTACACTGAATCTGAGCTTCAATCAATTGAAGAAAGTAAAGGATTTATCAAAGGGAACGATGAAAATAATACTAAATATTTCGCTGGGCGTGAGGTGGATCAAGCTACAAAACTGAAAGAAAAACAAAATAAAATTGCCTTTGAATCACTAAATCCTTTTAACACAATTGATGCAGAAGCTGGCTATCTTAATAATTCTAGCAACAATTTGCTAATCTATCCACGTATGAATACTGGTCTTGCAGTCGATTTAACGAATGGTAATGGTGGCAATGGAAATCAACTCCAGTTAGCTGGGCGACACGGTGCATGGGAACAAAGATTAACTTTTTTTGATCAGTCCGGTGAAATTAAGATTGTAGGTAAATGTCTGGATATTCGAGGTGGCAATATATCTGCAGGTACACCAGTGCAAATATACGACTGTAATGGTACTGTATCACAAAAATGGGTAGTGTTTGATGGTCAAATTAAACCAGTCGTCAACACCTCTCTCTGTTTGGATGCCGCACAAGGGTTAAATGGGGGATCAAAAATGACTATTTGGACTTGTCACGGTGGAGATAATCAAAATTGGAGAATAGGAGATAATGATTTTGCTAGAACAGATTTTTATTTAAATATCTACGCAGCTAATACGAATATTTATTTTAACAATGGTTTACAGGGTCAGGGTCACGCATTAACATCGCTTCAGCGTGGTTATGGGAGCAATGCCAATTTTAACTCTTTTACCTCTTGGCCTGGAGATGACTCTAACGATACAAATCTTTGGGGTAGGACAAATAATATCAAAACCAATAATTCTATCTACATAGATAAAGACGAAGACTGGGATGTTTCGCTGACTTGGGATAATCCAAACACACGCAATATGGCATTCCGAGGTAAATGGGTAACAATTCCCAAGAGTACATATGATTTTATTAAATACAGTAATGGGTATAAAAACCTAGGCTCTAGGCTAGAAGATTAAACTCTTCTATGCTATGAACATGATTAAATACTCTAAATTGAGTAGCTACATTATAAAAAAGATTATCAGGTGTTT
>JAYWFX010000051.1:0-26692 GCA_043778575.1 bacterium
GATCAATACCAATATCAAATTTGTTGATCAAGTAAGTGATTGTCTGCCAACGGATTTCCCAAAAGACCATATTCTGACTGAACCACAAAAAAAAGATACATTTGCTGCAATTATTTCTCACGCTGCTATCGTCAGTCATTTTACCAGCAATTCTGAGTCGCTTCTGTTTATCCACGCTGACCATTTGATCCAAGAGCAAGATTGGCTGGAATTCAACAAAGGTCTGGAGCGTATTGCAGAATCACTAAAGCGAAAAGAGTTTGAAATTATTACAGCAGCAATCAAGCCTACATTTCCAAATACTATGCTTGGCTATATACAAATAGCTGGAGACGAGGTGAGTAAAAGCTTTGTTAAACCAGTCAAAGTCTCAGCATTCAAGGAAAAGCCAGATCTGGAAACTGCTTCAGAATTTTTGGAAAGTGGTAATTATCTGTGGAATTTGGGGTATTTCTCACTGACATTTGATTCACTGCTAGCTATTATGCATCGTCTGTACCCAGAATTAGTTGACCCACTGTTAGCAATTCAAAGCGATGGCAAGATAACTGTTGAGAACTATGAAAAGTTTCCTAAAGTTGCTGTGGATTATGCTATTGCCGAAAAGATTGAAAGTTTAGGTGTCCTTGGCATGGACATATCGTGGGAGGACGTGGGTAGTTGGGAAATCGCTAAACAATACCTACCAGCACTAGCTGAAAACAAAAATCATATTCAAATTGGCGGCGAAAACAACAAAGTAAAACTCACTAATCAGAATCGAAAAGTAGCTTTTGTGGGCGTCTCAGATCTGATGCTGGTAGAAAGTGAAGAGGGTATTTTAGTCATTAATCCAAAGTTTTCAGCAGAAGTAAAAAAAGTCGCCGAGTACTTTGAGAAATAACATTTTTATTTTTAGTGTATTCATTATGTCTATAAACAATACTATTCTTTCAAAAAGAATTGAAACTAGAGTGATTCCATTTCTATCTGATGGCATAAAGAAAAAGTACAACTTTCAGAATGATTATAGTTTTGGTTTGATTGTGCATTTCTTAATGCAAAAATTTGATCTTAGTTTCAACGAAGCACTATTTTGTGTTACTGATGGGTCAAACGATAAAGGTATAGATGCTATTTATATTGATGATAGTATAGGGGAAATTAGTATCATTCAATCAGAATATCTACAAAATCTAAACAAGATAGCACTCGGAGAGAATAAAATAAGACTCACGTTAGGTAGTATTTTTGATATAATGAGTGGTAAAATAAGTAAAAACGATGTCAACCCCTTTTTATCTGCAAAAATTCAAAATATAATAGACCTAGCTAGCAATAGAGGTGGTGCAATCAAAATAAATATATATTTTATAACTAACACACAGTTTCCTAACAACAAAACAGAAAATGTAGAATACAAAGATGCAATAGGGCAAGACAAAAACTATGGTGTATATTGGTATGAATTAGAAAAGATAATTGGAATAGAAAACTATAAAAGTCAAAATAGATTTACAACTAATATTAAAGTCAAAGAAGATAAATACACACAAGCTACCGATGTTGGTGATATAAGAGGTATAGTTGCCACAATATCGTCAACAGATTTAATAAAGATATACAAAGATGGTGGTTTTGATAACGTATTTGAGTCAAATATTCGTAATTACTTAGGGTCTAAACCAATAAATAAAAAAATTGAGGAAACAGCACTAAACCCATTAGAATCAAAATATTTTTGGTTTCTGAATAACGGAATTTCTTTAATTTGTGACAAATATATAATCACAGATAATGTGCCGGGTCAAAAAAATATTGAAATAATAAATCCACAGATAATTAATGGTGGGCAAACCACCAAAACCTTAGTGGAAATAGAAGATGGTATTAAAAACAGCTTATTCTTAAATGATGCAGCAGATATCTTTAAAAATATTCAAATTTTAATTAGAATTTATGAGACTAGTGACGAGGATTTAATTACGAAGATCACAATAGGTACAAATACCCAAAATGCTATTTCTAAACAAGATCTGCAATCTAAAAACTCATTATCAAAAATAGTACAAAGCTATTTTGAAGAAAATAATTATGGTTTAGAGATAAAAAGAAATGAATACGATACAGGAACCAAAACAGATTTGAGAACCAAACTAAAATACATAGCAACTCAAGACGAAGTTCTGCAATTTTATGTTTCCATTTACGAAGAAAAGCCTCATAACGCTTATATTAGTAAAACTAAGGCATTTGAAGATTATTTTAACAGAATATTTTCGGATAATAATAACAACTTAGAAAATTTACCAAAACAATATCTGAGAGCTTTTGAAATTGGTTATTTCGTTCAAAACAAACTCGCTGAGGAGGATATATCTAACGGCAATAGTTTTTTGGCAAACTGTAGTATATTTTTGATGTTTGTAGTTACACAGCTAGACGCACAGTTGATAACAGGGAAAGTTCTTGATCCGAACAAGTTAAAATTAGTCTATCAAGAAGCCAAAGAAATAACTAGACAACTTGTTAACTCTAGAATTGAAAAATATGATAGATTGTATTCTAATAACAAATATTTTAAGACTGAAGAATGCAAAAATGATTTTAAATTATTTATTTCCAAAATAAACTAATAATAAATTAGTGTTAATGTGAATAATTTTTGGAAAAGCCTAGAAAAGCCTTTTTTTATTTTGGCCCCGATGGAGGATGTGACTGATACTGTGTTTCGACGTGTGATTATGTATGCTGGTCGACCTGACGTATTTTTTACTGAATTTACCAATTGTGAGGGTGCTCAATCAGTCGGGCAGGCTAGGATAATTCATCGCCTCAAATTTGATGAGAGTGAGCGACCAATTGTAGCTCAAATTTGGGGAATTACTCCCGAGGATTACTACAAGACTACCAAGATGATTGTAGAATTAGGGTTTGATGGTGTGGATATAAATATGGGTTGCCCAGTAAAAAATGTCATTCGCCAAGGTGCATGCTCAGCGTTGATAAAAAATCCAAATTTAGCTAAAGAGATTATTTTAGCCGTAAAAGAAGCTACAAAAAGCACTATTCCAATGAGTATTAAAACCAGAATCGGGTTTAGTAATATATCAACCAAACAGTGGTGTCGATTTTTGCTCAATGAGTGCAAGCCAGATGCTCTCACCATACATGGACGAACTGCCAAAGAAGAATCAAAAGTAGAGTGTCACTGGGATGAGATTGGTAAAGTAGTACAGATTCGAGATGAAATGAAATCAGAATGTTTAATCATCGGTAATGGTGATATTTTGTCTATACAGGCGGGTAAGGATAAAGTTGCTGAGTTTGGATTGGACGGGATTATGATCGGTCGAGGAATATTTCAAAATCCATGGTTGTTTGATGAAAATGTGATTTTGGAGAAAAAAACTCAAGCAGATAGAATTAAACTATTGCAATTTCATTTAGACTTGTGGGAGAAAACATGGCAGGACAGTTCACTAGAAACACAAAAGCCATTCCAAGTGCTCAAAAAATATTTCAAAATCTACATATCAGGATTTGAAGGAGCAGCGACACTGAGAGCAGAGCTAATGGAAACAAACTCGACAGAAGAGGCTAAAAATGTATTAGAAGTATTGACAAGATGAGTTATATCTAAATACATATATGCGAATCTGAATAAAATTTGAATAAAAACAAAGTCTCGCAACCACGGGGCTTTTTTGTTTATTTAGTTTTCTAACATTCAGTTTTCTCAATTCAAACTATTGAAATCTAATAAAATCTAAAATAAATTATATATGTCATACAGTAACTCAGACTTAAAACAACAAATTGAACTCGTTTGTATCGAGCGTGGACTAGAGCCAGATGAGGTCATGAAAGCTATTGAAATTGCTATAGCTAGTGCTTATCGAAAAGAACTAGGAGACAAAGAAAAAGGATACGATGCAAAATTTAATCTGGAAAGCGGTAAATACACTATTTGGGAGACGACTACAATTGTAGAGGAGGTTGAATTTCCTGAAAAAGAAATGACTGTCATGGAAGCCAAGCTCTTTAATCCAAACGCACGTCTTGGCGATGTGGTTCGAAAAGAAATCACTGTAGATCACGAAGTTGAATTTGGTAGAATCGCCGCTCAGGTTGCTCGCCAAGTGTTGTTTCAGAGTATCAATAGCACACGACACACAAAAATTCTCAGCAAGTACAAAGATCAGATCGGTCAGGTAGTGAATGTAGAGATTGATTATTTCAAACGAGGTGGTTATTCTGTAAAGGTTGGTCAGACCAATGGTTATCTGAGCAAAGAAAACCTCCTTTCCATTGATCGATTCAAGCCGGGTCAGATTGTAAAGGCTCTAATAGTTGATATTTCCGAGGATGATCGAGGCTATTCGCGTATAGTTTTATCTCGATCTCATGCTGATTTTGTCAAAGCTGTTATCCGAAAAGAAATTCCAGAGGTTGCTAGCAATACCGTTTACATCGATAAAATTGTTCGTGATCCGGGTAGTAGAACAAAACTCTTGGTATCTGCTGCTGAAGGTGAGAGTATTGATCCTGTAGGTGCACTTCTGGGTCAACGAAATATCCGTATCACCAACATAATGCGTGAGATTAGTACCACTATGCAAGAGAAAGTCGATGTGATTGAAAATCGACCTGAAGATCTGGAAGGTATGATTATGGATGCTCTAGAACCAGCCGAAATAGAGCGAGTTGATATTGATTACGAAGAAAACAAAGCAAGCGTATATTGTCATGTTGATGAGGCTGCCCTTGCTGTAGGTAGGCGTGGTGTGAATATCAGACTAGCAGGAGAACTCCTCGATATTCAGCTCAACATTGTTACTATGACTGATGATGAAATCCAAGTCCGCGGCCCAGAAATTATAGTCTAACAAAAAACTACTCTTTGACAAAAAATAAAGTTGCATAGATAGCATACCCAATATGGCTACAGTAAATTACAATCCTAACAGTTTTAGTTTTTCAGATGTTGAAAAATATTTTAAAAATTTTGGGAATGGTGCTAGAAATGTGTTGATCTTTTTTGTTTTTTTGATTGTGATTTTTGGTGCAATTCGTATCAATAGCCCAACTCAGGTTTCTGTGGTTACTACGCTTGGTCAGATTTCTAGCGTCCAAAACAGCGGCTTGTATTTCAAGATACCATTTGTCTCTAAAGATTATATTTATGACACTGCTATCCAATCCATTGAGTGTATTGACAATCAGGGCAAAGAAAACTGCAAAACCCTCAACGCTAGCACAAAGGATCTCCAAGATGTTCGCACTGCTGTACAGGTCAGTTATCAAATCGATCCAACAAATGTAAAAGCCCTTTTTAAACTGGTTCAAGACCAACAGACATTTAACAATATTATTGTACCCTCTACCGTAGCTGAATCTCTCAAAGTAGTTACAGCAAAATACACTGGTGAGGAACTGGTGCTAAAGCGAACAGAGGTCAAGGAGGGTATTGAAAAAGAGTTGCAATCACGTTTGGATCCATATTTTTTGAAGGTTAAGAGTTTGAATATTGTTAATTTCGATTTCTCTGCATCGTATCAAAAAGAAATAGACCTAAAAGTAGCAACCCAACAGCAGGTACTTCAAAAAGATGAGGAGCTCAGACGTGTTCAGGCGGAAAGTAAAATTGCTGTTACTAAAGCCCAAGCAGAGGCTGATGCAGCAAATATTCAGGGAGAAGCCCTTCGCAAAAATCCAGAAATCTTAGAGTTAAAAAAGATAGAAAAATGGGACGGAAAATTACCTCAGGTGCAGGGAGGCGGTCAACCAATCATTGATTTAGGAAAAAAATAAGAAAATTATCTGAATAAATTGTAAGATAAACAAGTGAAATATAAATGCCGATTTAAATTCATACATCTTGACAAAAAGATTTGCTCAAAACAGAAATGCAGGGTATTGACCTAAATTATATGTCGCAACCAAACCAAACCACAAAGATGGATTCAAAAATAGACGTAAAGACCTCAAGACTTGTAGATTCACAAACAATCAAGCAAAGATCCACATTTAGCAAGGCATTAGACTCAGTCATAGGGGAGCGTAGTGTCATTGGAAAGTATGAAAAAGTTGCTGAAAAAATCATATCGATGGAGTCGGAATATGCTCAAATGACCGATGATCAGCTCAGGTCAAAAACACTTGAATTTAGATCTAGGTTGGGTGAGTTAAAGGGCAAAGAGCTAGAGAAAAAATTAGAGGAGATATTGCCTGAAGCATTTGCGGTTGTTCGTGAGGCATCAACTCGTGTGGTTGGTCAAAAGCATTTTTTAGTTCAGCTAGTTGGTGGAATGGTTCTCAATGATGGACGTATTGCAGAAATGAGAACTGGTGAAGGTAAGACACTCACAGCCACCACAGCAGTATATCTCAACGCATTACCTAGAGACAACCAAGTTCATCTTGTCACCGTAAACGATTATTTGGCACGACGTGATGCCAGTTGGATGGGTCAAATTTATGATTTTTTGGGTCTCAGTGTCGGTGTTATTCAAAATCAAGCTAGTTTCTATTTCAAATTTGGTGCTCAAGCTGATGAACAATCTGATAAAAAACGATCAATCGGTCTCGTAGATACTATGACGGACGGCGAACTAGAGGATACTCGTGCTGTTTTAGATGTAGAAAACCTAGTATCATGCGATAGAAAAAGAGCCTATTGGGATGAAGAAAAGAAAGAAGTAGTAGATGTAGTATTTGGTGTAAATAGTGAGTACGGTTTCGACTATCTACGTGATAACATGGCAAATACACCCGATGAGATTGTGCAGAGAGCAGGTCAAGTCGTCGCTATTGTAGATGAGGTTGATTCTATTTTGATTGATGAGGCGAGAACTCCGTTGATTATCTCATCTCAGGACGACGATTCATCTGCCAGATATCAGCAATTTTCTAAGTTAGCACAAAAACTCAATCCCGATGTAGATTTTACAGTAGATGAAAAACGAAAATTGGTTACGCTTACTGATTTGGGACTTGAGAAAGTGGAGCGATTACTTGGGATACCAAATCTATACGGAAACGGTGAGAACGTAATTTTGATTCATCATCTGGATCAAGCACTCAAATCCCACTATATTTTCCATAAAGAAAAAGAGTATGTTGTGAGGGATAATGAAATAGTAATAGTGGATGAGTTTACTGGTAGATTGATGTTTGGTAGACGTTTTAATCAGGGATTACACCAAGCTTTAGAGGCTAAAGAGGGCTTAAAAGTTCAACCCGAAAGCAAAACAGTAGCTACAATCACGTTTCAGAATTATTTTAGATTGTACCAAAAGCTTTCTGGTATGACAGGTACTGCTGCCACTGAGGCTGAGGAAATGTTTAAGATATATAAACTGCTGGTCATCACTATCCCAACCAACAGACCTATGGTTAGAAAAGACTTTGTCGACAAGATATTCAAAACAGAAGTAGGTAAGTTCACTGCAATTGTGAGAGATATCAAAGCTATCAATGCCACAGGTCAGCCAATTTTAATCGGGACGACTTCCATTGAAAAAAATCAGATGCTCTCAAAAATGTTGTCTGAAGCTGGTGTCGACCACCAAGTCCTCAATGCTAAGAATCACGAACAAGAGGCTAGAATCGTCTCATCAGCTGGTGTAAAAGGATCTGTCACATTAGCTACAAACATTGCTGGACGTGGGGTTGATATCAAACTTGGTGGGGAAATTCCTGAAGATGATACCAGACTAGAATCGTGGAAAGCTGATCATGAAGAGGTAAAATCGCTCGGGGGATTGCATGTTATTGGTACCGAGAGACATGAATCCAGACGTATTGATAATCAGCTTCGAGGGCGTGCAGGTAGACAGGGTGACGCTGGTATGAGTCAATTTTACATATCACTCGAAGATTATATTTTACGTGTTTTTGGTGGTGATAGAATTGAATACTATAAAAATATCTTACCAATTCCAGATGACGAAGCTATTCAAAACGGTATACTATCTAAACTTATAGAAGAAGCTCAAAAGAAAATAGAGGGTCAGAACTTTGACACTAGAAAACACGTAACTGATTATGATGATGTTATCAATAGACAAAGAAGTGTAATATATACTCGACGAAGTAAAGTTTTGATGAATCGTGATTTTGAGTGGCAGACTGAATCCCAAAAAGCATTGGAAAGTGCTGTGTATACTGTTTGTCAACAACTTCGAAAACCTGTAAACAAAAAATCTGGGCTAAATCCTGATAATCTACAAAAAGTTACAAACGACCTCAATCAGATTTTAGACTTGCCTGACTTTGATATGACTGTCCTCGAAAACCTGTATGCTGAGTGTAAATATAACTACAAAACAATTGCAAAGATTTTGACTGAAAAAGTAAATTATCAACTCAATCAGCGCTGGGAAATGTATCAATCACCTGTTCAGTCGTCTATGGCTAGATTTGTGTTTCTCCGAGCAATTGATATATTGTGGACAGAGCACTTAGTCACGATTGATCATTTGCAAGACTCAGTAAGGCTTCGAGGTTACTCACAAAAAGATCCGCTAGTGGAGTTCAAGCAAGACGGAATGAATATATTTGTGAATTTATTGCAGGAGATTGATTTAGAGGTAGCTACTACGATATTCAAAGTAACTCCAGATCTTGTGCCATCGGGTATGATGGAAAAATAAATAGATATCCTAATATAGGTGTTAAATAAAAAAGCCGAGCAAATGTTAGCTCGGTTCTATTTTTTTTTGGTTTTGTTTCTCAATCACCAACACTGAATTATCCAGCTATCCTCTTTTTATCAATTTCTGTCATCTTTACGACTATTTCCGTTGCATCAAAATTAAAGTTTTTACGGATTATGTTCTCTAGGAAACGAAGATATGACCAATGAATTGTCTCACGACTTTTAACCAATAGTTCAAATGTCGGTGGAGCTTGTTTTGTGAACAGTAAGTCATAAACAACAGGCTTTTTCTTGATTCTCAGTTTTGCAGGTGGTTTTTGTTTCATGAGATAATTAAAGAGTTTCCTCATATCCTCTCTACTAATTTCTTTTTGTCTATTTGCTAGGGCTAGATCAATACCCTTCCATATAGAGTGGAGATTGTGTTTCTTTGCTGCACTTACCCAGATAAATCCTTGAATCTTAAGGAATTGAAATTTATTGTAAAAATCTTTCATGAACTTTTGTCTCTCTTCTCCGTCAACAAGGTCAGATTTATTTGCGATAATCACTACACCTTTTCTGGCCTCTTTGATCACTCCAGCTACTACTTGGTCTTGATGACTGATTGGTTGTGAACCGTCTACGACCAGACAAATGACATCAGATCTATGAGCTTCTTCGATTGTTCTAAAGGTGGCGAAAGTCTCCGCTCCAAACGTCCTTTGTCCCGGTCTACGAATCCCAGTCGAGTCTAATAGCACATACTGTCTGGTGATTTCTTCATCTACCTCTTCATAAATCTCTTCATTGTATTTATATTCATTGTACTCGTTTTCATCGTGGGCAGAGTTTTCGTCTACATAATCCTCACCATCATCGACAATTTCATATTCTTCACCCTCAACATATTCATTATCTTCTTCGATTTCATCTGCCTCTGATGGCTCTTGGTCAATAAGCCTTTTTACTGTTATTGTGGTTTTTCGTTCTATTAGTGTGTCATTTACACTCAGCGTTGTGCCGGGTATATCTGTCACTATTTGAATATCCTCACCGACCATAGCGTTAAATAGACTACTTTTCCCTACATTTGGTTTCCCAAGGAAAATGACTTTTGGTAATTCGTTATCGTTGATCTCCGTGTCAGCAAATTTTGAATATGATTCATCGTTGGCATCTAGAATATCTATCTTTTCGTACAAACCATCCTCATTTCTCGTGATATAGTAACCACCATCTTTGTCTCGTCTGACGTTTGCAGTTTTTGATCTAGTGGTTTTTTTCTTCTGCGTATCAATTTGCATATCTTCCATGTAGGGAGCAAATCCAGCCGCCTTTACTTTTTCTACGAGTATGTCGAGTAAATCATTTAAACCATAACCATTAGCTGAGCTGACATTTACAAAGTCGAACCCTCCGAGAAATGCATAATCAGCAATAGATCTCTCGTGATTTGGGTTGTCAACCTTGTTTACGCAGATGAGAGTTGGTTTTCCAGTTTTCCAGATTTGTTGGATAGTTTTTTCTGGAATTGTGTCTACGTCCTGTCTCATGTCGATAACCCACACCAAAATATCAGCTTGGCTGATCGCGCTACCACTTTTTACTTGGATTTCTTTTTGAATTCGATCGGTTGGGGCAGGTACCAGACCACCAGTATCGACCATGCTCAGCGTATAACCCTCCCATTCAGCCTGACTCCAGTTCAAATCTCTAGTTGTGTGAGCCTCGTTTGCTGTAATTGCTTTTCTAGTGCCACATAATTTATTAATCAGTGTACTTTTCCCAGAATTTGGAAGCCCAATAAGAGCTACAATAGGTAGTCGGTTGATGAGTGGTTTTGGAATGGATTCGTTAATTTTGATAAGCTTATCATTGGTTTTTTTGTTCGCTACGGGCTTTGTTGTCATATTCTCAATTTGTTACTTAGTCATCAACTTGTATATATTTAGGAATGTCAAATGAGTTGATTAATTTGACAAAAAAGGATTTTATCACCTATTTATTGACTTAATATTTGTTTGTATTTTTAGTACTACATTTTAACTTTTATAAAGATTGTATGAGCGTTACTTATCAGCCAAAGAAAAGACAGAGAGCACGAAAATGTGGTTTTAGAGCTAGGATGAAAAATTCAATGAGAGTATTGAAATCACGCAGATTGAAGGGTAGATGGCAGTTGACTGTGACCGCAAAGGCTTTCTAAGGTCAGTTACTGTGAGTTTGTATCAATTTTTTGCTAATGGTTTTTTACTAAAATAGCTTTTATTAATATGCCGCTCGCTAAGCAAAACAGAATTGTTCATGACAAAGACATAAAAAAGACGTATTTAGCTCGTTTCAAGAGTAGAAATGAAATGTTTTTTACGTATCTTCGTCCCAATATTGTAGACAGATTCGAATTGTTGATAGTCGTGTCTAAAAAAGTTTTTAAAAAGGCAAATCTGAGAAATAGAATCAAACGAAAAATTTCCGCTGTCTTTATAGATCTACATACCAAGAAACGGCTCCCATCAAACATTTCAACAATCATTCAAATAAAAAGTCCTAAACTGATACTTCTTAGTACTGAAGAGCTAAAAAAAGTTTTGATTGAGGAGGTCTCTAAATTGTACACATTATCAGTGCAAAAATCACAAATTCTTGACAAAAATCCAAGATTATCCAGAAAATATAGTCAGATACAGGTTTAGCAAATTTAGAATACACTGGCGGCGTAGCTCAGTCGGTTAGAGCGCGGGACTCATAAGCCCGAGGTCGGAGGTTCGATCCCTCTCGCCGCTACCAAAATACATTTTCAATACATTATTTTTAAACGAAATCAAAATTATATTTTCATGGCTTCAACTTATAAAACAAACTACGATAGTGACAGCCAATTTTCAATAGTTACTGATATCGAAGCAAAGGAGTATACTACATGGAAGGATAGAGTTGTCCAAAGACTACTAGAAAATGTACAGGTTGATGGTTTTAGAAAGGGAAAAGCACCTATAAACTTAGCGATGGCAAAAATTGATCAAGGTAGAATCCAAGAAACAACATTTAATGAAACTGTAGAGAAATACGGTGTGGATGCTATTGTTGAGGCTAGAAAAGTGCTGGAGGCGGATAATCGAAGGATATTAGAATACTATTTAGACGTAGACCCTCAAACAGTTGGTGAAAACGACAAAGGCTTCACCTTCAAGATTATCTTTAGTATTCTTCCAACTGTTGATTTGAGCTGTATTGATACATTAAAGCTACCTAAAGTAGATACACAAGACCTACCAAAACGATTGACTGTCGAAGAATTTCTGCAAAATAGACGAGATTACTTTGTTCAGACTGCAAACACATTTCATACAGAAAAGAATTCTGAGTTCAAACAGTATGAATCTTTTGCAGATTTGCTGGATAGAGATGATGAGTTTAAAGCAGCATACCCAAGCGAAAGTTCATTTATTGAAATGTTTACCCGAGTGTATGACGACGAGACAAAACAGATTGAAGGTGATGTCATAAAGCACAAGATTATTTTGGACATGGTTGCTAATACTCCAGTTTTCGAAATGCCTCAAGCTAAAATCAGTTCAGAAATTGAGCGAATTATTAAAAATATCGAAGAAGTATCTCAGGGTAATAACCAGACGATCACAGAAGTGGTTCAAGGTTCAGGCATTCTTCAAACTGAGGATCGTGACAAGGTGTTTGAAACAGTTGCTGATGCACATCCATTTGTAGAAACCTACGTAAGAAACGAAATGCGTTGGACATATATTCAAAGGGCAATGTACGAGTACAGAGTTGAACCTAAACTAACACCAGAAGAGGTACAAGATGCTGGAAAAGTCATGTCTAAAAACCCAGCTCAGTATGATGTGCAGGGTGGCTTGTCTCAGGAACAGTATGAATCGATTGCATTTGACAGAATGATTCGCAGTAAAGCCGCAAACTGGTTATTTGAGACCATCCAAAACTCTGCTAAAACAACAATAATAACTGACTTAGATTCAGCCCCAAAAACAATCAAGAAAAAGAAAACTGAGCTAACCCCAACAGAAGAAAAATAAACAACAATAATCTACTTAAATCAACCATATTTTTATGCAAAATAACCAAAGTGAAATGCTCATTGAAGACTCAGTGATTGGTGAAGGTGTTGAATTACTATCAGGTCAAGTCGGTACCTTTCATTATACTGGCATGCTTGAGGATAGAACTGTGTTTGATTCCTCAGTAGGCAGGTCACCTTTTTCGTGCACTATAGGAGTAGGAGAGGTTATCCAAGGATGGGACGAGGGTATACCCGGTATGAAGATTGGAGGTAAACGAAAACTAACTATTCCATATCAAATGGCATATGGAGAGCGTGGTATTCCAAATACTATTCCCGCAAAAGCAACACTAATTTTTGAGGTAGAGCTATTAGGTGTAAAGTAATCCTAATCTCATAATCATCTAATTAATATCCGTAGAGTAGTAAAACTAGGGTACTAAAAAACCAGCCTCGAGAGCTGGGTATTTTTTTGCCTTTACAACAATCTTTGATATAAAGAATTAATTCATTGCTGTTTGGTATTTTCGAGATACTTCTGCCCAATTAATATATTCAAAAAAGGTGTCTATATAATCTGGTCTACGATTTTGAAAGTCTAGATAATAGGCATGTTCCCACACATCCATAGTCAAAATAGGTTTTTTGTTATGCATCAGTGGTGAATCTGCATTGCTAGATTTTTCGATGCTCAGTGTGCCATCAGAATTTGCTACCAGCCACACCCATCCAGATCCGAATTGGGTTGTGCCAGCCTGTTTCCATTCCATCATAAAATTTTCATAACTACCAAATTTGTCTAATTCTACTCCTAGTTCTTTGCTTGGTGAACCTGTCTGATCTTTTGGAGATAGGCTTTCCCAGTATAGATTGTGGTTGTATACCTGTCCTGCATTGTTTGTGACCGCAGTTTTTATTTCAACTGGCAAAGAGTCTATACTCATGATCAAATCCTCCAGTTCCATCATCAGAAACTCAGGGTACTCAGACAACGTCTTGTTTAGGTTGTCTACATATGTTTGGTGATGTTTTCCGTGGTGAATTCGAAGTGTCTGCTCATTGATAAATGGTGCTAGAGCTGTGTAATCAAATGGAAGGGGGTTGAGGACAAACATAAATACAAATAGTGGTAAGAAACAATAAAAAAGAACAATAAAAAATAAGCTAATTTCTACTTGATTGTTTTGCTGGTTTGTGTGAGTTGTCAAACATGTTTAGTGTTCAAAACTCTAGTGGCGGGTGTTTATGTCCATATTGCGGATTTCATTTAGGTCAACCTACACTTCAGTTTGCCGAGCAAAATATGTGTGGATGGATCGCTCAACCAGCTAATACAATTTCAAACATTGCTTATTTATTTGTGACGTTAATCCTTTTGATTCAGTTGAGAAAAAACACACTGCCATGGTATTTGTATGGTTTTCCGATAGCTTACAGTTTTATTGGTATTTCTTCAGGATTTTATCATGCGAGTAGCACTTTTGTCGGGCAGTTTTTAGATTTTACCGCAATATATGTATTTGTTGGCTACATACTCTTTCTGGCGATAAACAAAAGAAACTGGATTCAAACCAGAACGTTGGCTTACATGGTTGCATGTTCGGTGTTTTTGTTGTCTACTATTATGTGGTTTGTACCTTTTTTACGTATTTGGTTGTTTGCAATTTTTCAAATTATTCCATTTCTATGGTTAGAATTTACCTACAATAGGAACAAAAATAAGCAAAAACGTGATGTATCAAAACTCAAATATGCTGTATTGATATTTTTAGTTGCTTGGGCTTTTTGGTGGTTGGATATATTGTTGATTTGGGATTATAAATCTCTCCAGCACATCATAAATGGACATGCAGCTTGGCACGTTTTGACTGCAGTATCATTGTATTTTGTAGCACAGTTTTATCTGGCGACTTCTGAAGCTGTACCTGTCCTAATTGAACTAACTGTGGACGAGTAAACTTGGTTTTGGGAGTTTTTGTCGAGCTGCTTTTCTAATATATCTAGATCTTTGTCTATTGCCATTTGTTGTATTATCTTTTGGATATTTTTTTGCTGAGCTTCACCTTGGTTTGTGGTGATTATAGTTTTACCTCCCATCTCATAAAAATCAGGAAAACTCAAAGAATCAATAAAGTCTGGGGTATCCTTGACCTTGTTTCTCAACTCAATTAAATCAATATTTTTGAGTGGAGTATCGATCACGCTGATGTCTACATATTCTAGTATATCAGATGTGGAATTGCCAGCAATTGGGGTAGGGCTGTTCAGTGACACTCGTCTGAAATACATGGTAAATCCCTTGTACTTTTCAACCAAACAGGGAATGATCAGATATACACTATCGAGCTGATCATAGCAGGTGTCAGTATTTTTTTCTTTGGGAGAGTGTGATATGTTTCCGAGTTCTAATCCATTAAAATCTTTACTCAGGTCGCCCGGTGTCAGTCTAATCTCTTTTGATATTTTGCTAAAACTCGTTTGATCATATTGAGGGTATGAGTCGTTTCTGAGATTAATTTTTTCTGTGATATTTTTTATTTCTCCTGGAGTTAGTGATGTAAAAGTAGCTTGTGGCTTGATGTTTTCTCCCTCTGAAAGCTGATTAAATTGATAGAAATAATCTCCATATTTTTGGCTAAAAACTGAATATACACCATAGTCTGCACCTGTGATACTTGGTTGGTCTTTGTAGATATTCACCCTATAGGAATATACTCCATTGCTGTTTATTGAGTGCAGTGAGTAGGTTCCCAGCATGGGGTTTAGTTCCTCTACAGTGTCGCTAAGGTTGAGCGAGGGATTGTATTTTATGGAGTTGTATAGCTTAAAAAAATCTGATTTTGTAACCTGATTGATATAAAAGCTAATATTTTTTTCAGGTTTGTAGAGCTCGTCACTATAATAAATCGGGTATTTTTGATTAAAGCTCAGGAGTGAATTATCTTCAGGTGATGGAAACGATACAGACACTTCCTTGATTGGGGTATTTTTGATTTCATTAGTATTAAAATAGTCTACTAGAACTGGGTGCTGATATTCTTTTGTGGTGATAGTCTTTGACGAGCTCTGGAGCTGTCCATTTTGGTAAAACTCAGTCAAATATAGTTCAAATGTATTGGTGTCTACATAGTATTTGGTTGAGAATTGAGCAGTTTGAAGCTCGGGTTTAGCCATTTTTAACTCTCCGTTTGGTAGTGCAATTTTGTCTGGATTATCAGTAAAAAGTGGAGGTTTTGTCTCAAATAGTTGGAGGTTTTTGTCATCCTTTTTTATGTTTCCTAGATTCTGGATGTTTGAATCGTTGAGGAGTGACTTGAGAAAGCTGATTTCACTATCTCGCCCATAATTTGGACTGAGAATCGGCGAAAAAAATTGCTTTTCTGGAAATAGTTCTTGTATGGCATATTCCCCCCCGATATAATTTACATTGTAATCTGGAGTAAATAGGCTAAAGTTTGTTGTCTTGCCCGCTTCAAACGATATAAATTTGGAGTAATTTGTGGATGTCCACGTCTTGTTTGTGACTGTTTTTCCTGTCGTGCTAGGACTCACAACCGATCCCCCTTTGTTTGATATATATTGTAGTTCAGCGTATATTTTGTTTTCTATCTCGCTATAAAATATGAGATCATCAACCTGCTGGTTGTTATTTTGTAGTTGGGCTGCTTTTTTAGTATTTGGAGTCTGACTCAGCTCATTTGCCGAAGATATTGAGGCTTTTGCCTGAGCACCTCGAGAATTTAATGGTGCGGTAATTTCTGGTTTTGTCCCCTCTACATCTTGGATTGATATTCCTCCAGTTAGTTGTTTGAGCCGTTGGTCAGCTAGGGTCTTGTAGTCTTTTGAGTCAGAGGGTTTGGTCTTCTCAGCTACCACTAGCTCTTTTTTCTTTGGGGTGATTGGCTTAGTCTGATTTTTAGAGTAAAAGAATACTCCTCCGGTGATTGTTGTTATCAGTAAAACACCTAAAACAGTCACGATTATGATACGTTTTTTGACAGAATATTGCATAGTAGATTTTTTTCATATTAATGAACGTCAGTATAGGAGAAATCCGTCAAGACCTGCCTCAGCTAGCACTCAGAATACACGGGAAAAATCTGGTTTACCTAGATAATGCTGCCACCACTCCAAAACCTCAGCAGGTGATAGACTCACAGGTTGATTACTACACAAACTGGAATGCAAACGTCCACCGTTCGAGTTCTTGGCTAGGGGGTAAAGCCACCAATTTGTACGAGGAGGCTCGAACCAAAATCCAGCATTTTATCAATGCTCAATTCAGTGATGAGGTTATTTTTACTAGCGGCTGCACTGAGTCTATCAACATAGTCGCTCATGGTTTAAATATTTTTGAATCTGGAGGTGGTGTTTTGGTTACCGAGATGGAGCATCACTCAAATCTATTGCCGTGGAGGCGACTTGCTCGAGAAAAGTCTGTAAAAATAGACAGCATTCCCGTTTCATTAGATGGGCAGCTCGATCTTTCAGACTTAGATAAATTCCTAGAAAACACTAAACTCTTGGCTATCACACATGTCTCAAATGTACTAGGGACGATTAACCCAATCAAAGAAATTATCAAACGAGCTCATGCAAAAGATGTTGTGGTTGTGGTCGATGGTACGCAGGCTGTTGGTCATTTTCGAGTCGACATGCAGGATTTGGATGCAGATTTCTATTGTTTTTCAGGTCACAAGATGTATGGCCCAACTGGAGTAGGGGTGCTCTATGGCAAAAAACATTTACTTGAGCGTTTAGACTGCTTCAAATTAGGAGGCGGCATGGTCAAATCAGTGAGTTTTGATTCTTTTGTACTAGAGGAATTGCCCTACAGACTCGAGGCAGGCACACCAAATATAGCTGGGGTGATCGGTCTAGGTGCAGCAGTAGACTGGCTCACCAAGTGGTTATCTCATGAGGACATTATCCAAAACCAAGAGAAAATAATCAGCACACTCTCAAACCACAATCAAAACCACCATTCAAGTTATGAATTTGATCAGATTCCTACACTGTCACTCTCATACCCAAACATTAGTCCCTTTGATCTAGCACAATATTTAGACCTACAGGGAATCTGCGTCAGATCAGGCAATCACTGCGCCCAGCCACTTCTCCAAAAACTAGGATATACACATGGTACACTCAGATTATCAGCAGGGATTTTCAACACGGTGGAGGAGGTAGAGTTTGCCTTGGAGTGGGTGGAAAAAGGGGTGAGGTTACTAGGCTAGACAGCATCAACTGCTGTGATTTCCCCAGAATTAATTTTTGCTGTGAGTTGTTCAGCTGTGAAACTATTTATTCCTTTTTTTTCAGCCAACACCATTCCCAAAACATTCCCATTTTGTCTAAAATCAAATGATCTACTTACTCCGCCAATAGTTATGTTTACACTTTTCATTAGCTCACCTGCTTTAAATATCTTATCCATTTTATCATTCAAACGCATTTCTGAGGATGGCATGGCGAAAGCCGACTCTTTTGTGGCAGGTCGTAATTTATCTGTAGTTTTGCTCTCTGCCATATTTTTTGGTGAATCGGTACTCTCAGCTTGCTGAATGGTTGTAGGTGTATCTAGCTCACCTAATCCTGTCAGAAAACCTGTTGCTAGCATTTTTGCTACAGTGTCAGTAGGAAATTCACCACCTTGTCCATTTTGACTCACTAAGTTAAATGTATTTTCACCACTCTTAATCATTTGTATTTTGTTACCTTGTTTATCTCTTAGTTCTGTGGCAAAACCAACAGGTGTTTTCTTAAGAAGCTTATTAAATTGTTCAAATCTTGGGTCTGATTGTTGTTGTTCTATCGCTGACCCTAGGTTAGCTAATTTACCATTTTCTGTATCAGTAGGCTGAATCTCAGTAGTAGGTTTTTCAAACTTAGTTATAGCTAGGGGTTCAGTTGGTGGTTCTGGTTGTATGTCTGCATCAAATATACTTCTCTGTACTGGTAATGTCATGTCCGTACTAGGGGTAAAATCTCCAGACACAATTAATTTAATTAGACCATCACTATCCATATCACCTGAGTAACCTTCTGGGATCTGCCCGTTTTTCTTAAGCCCATCCTTATTTTGTAAAATGAAATTTCGATCACCATTGGGCTGTACATCAAGTATATATGTAAATGTTGCTATTTGACTTACTCCACCTTGGTCTGTATATTGTTTATTGAGTTGGATATTCTCTCCTGATTTTAAACTATTTAGCATTTTTTCAACCACATCACGTGGAAAGGCTTCGTATGACGATCGGTCAGATTTTAGCTCTGAAGGTTTAAGTTTATCGATGTGTCCTTTTTGAACGTCTTGTCGATTAGCAAAATCGGTTTTAGTCATTTCTGTTTTTTCACCCCCTGCGCCAGTTAGATATACCATGTCTCCATCTACACGCATTTCAAACGAATCAGCACCTATACCACCACCTCTTTCATGTGGAACATCAAGCCTGTAGAAACCATCTTCATTAATTTTATCTAAAATAACCTGCGTTTCAGGGCTTACACCCATAGTTTCTACATCCTGAGGTTCTTCTGTAGGTGCTTCAGCTGTTGATTCTGTTTTCTTCGAACGAAGCCCCAAATAGCCCAGTCCAAGTCCAGCTACTCCATATGCTAGTACACCTTTAACAGCTGTAGCTTGACCAGCCATAGTTGCGGCTGCTACCATACCACCCTTGGTTACACCGACAGCATTTAGATTAGTAAGTAGCAGGTTAGATGCTAGTCCGAATTGAAATGGTCCGGCTGTTCCAGTTGCAGCTGCAAATGCAAATGGAGCTACGATTGTCGCTGCCGCTGCCAAAGCCGCAATTCCAAGTATGAGAGCTGATTTTTGCTTGAAATCCATTGTATTCCACTTAGCTCTAGCTTTATCTTTTAACTTTCCAAATAGTCCTCTAGCTTCATTTTTGTTTTGAGCTACAGTAGTGTCTGGCAACACTTCTCCTTTTACACCACCATCTGGTTTAGGTATTAGCTGTGATTGTGCCTCACTTACTAGCGCCTGCATTTTGCTCATAAATTTTGGATCGTCTAGGCTCGCATCTTTGCTTAAATCCATCAAAGCTTGTATTTGTTTTGTATCTGGAGTTACTGGGCTGTCTTGGCTTTCGGTGGGTGTTTCGTTTTGAATTGCATCAGCCTCTTTTTTCTGTGCTGAAACTACTGGTTCTTTATCGATGATTCTAGTTGCCCCATTCGAGATATTATCACCAATTCTTTTTATCTCGCCAGCATATTTTGACGCAAAATCAATTTGATCTACAGCAGTATTTTTTAGCTTCACATCTGGTGTCACTGTTTTTCCCTCAGGTTGAGTCGTAGTTACATCCGCTGTGTTTGGTTGCGTTTTTGAATCAGGGGTGCGGGTTCTAAAAATTTGTGGGCGATTTCTAAAGATTCGAGATCTTTGCTCAGGCGTGAGTGTGACGTTTTGAGTAGGGGAAGCAATTGCTACCGAATCACTACTACCTAATTTATTAGCTATGTTTTCTGCACCCGAGGAGGTTTTAGCTTTCTGCTTCATTAGTGTCGCAAACTCTTCAGTTATCCCTTTAGTTGTATTATCTGGCTGGTCGTCAAACGATAATTGCTCTACTTTTGACTTTGTTTGTGGTTGTTGTAGTTGATCGGCTGGCATAATATTCATTTTTATTTTAGATAGATTTGTTTTGTATTAGGCTGGCTGTAATGAGGTAATGAAATCACTATATGCTTCATCGAATTCTACATCTAAACCCTTAAATTTTGAAAATATTGCTCCATCACTGAAGTTGAGTGAGGCTTTTAATCGGATTGAACTTTTGGCTCCAAATTTAACTTTTACATATTCGATGATATGATCTGTATACAGTTTTACGCAGTCAGTCAGGATTTCTTCTCGTTTATCCTCGGGAATCAAGTGGATAGGATAACCAGTTATTGACATGACGAGAGTATCCAAAAAAATATATTGTTCAGCCTCATCTTGGGTGTATTTTTGCTCTTGTAGATCATCAGGCTTGTTTCCAGTCTTTGTTTGGATTGTTATTTTTGGGTTTGTTTGTGCCATATTGTTTGTATTTGATTCAGCTGATTATGCTGTATAAAAATCTTTTCTGCAAATGAGTTGACATGAGCTTTGTTTGTTGTGAAGCTATTGTGATGAATCCCTCCTCTGCACAGCCTAAAAAGAAACCCAAAGATACGTGTTTTGAGTTGGTTTCGCCGTATTCTCCTGCTGGGGATCAGGCTAGTGTGATTGATCAGATTACAGAAAGTCTGGCTGGTGGCAATCGTGAACAGACGATCTTGGGTGTCACTGGATCGGGGAAAACCTACATGATGGCATCCATCGTCAACAACCTGCAAAAACCTACACTAGTTATCGCTCACAACAAAACTCTAGCAGCACAACTGGCTGAGGAATTTAAAAAGTTTTTCCCAAACAATGCCGTTCATTATTTTGTCAGTTATTATGACTACTATCAACCTGAGAGCTATATTCCCCGCTCAGACACGTACATAGAAAAACAAACTCAGATCAACGAAGAAATCGAAAGACTCCGAAACGCTACGACTCAGGCACTTTTGACTCGTAAAGACGTGCTCATTGTGGCATCAGTATCGTGTATTTATGGTCTTGGGAATCCTGAGGATTTTTTGGCACTCAAAATCGAGCTCGAGGTCGGCGACCAGTACAATCTCACCAAACTCCTCAGGCGACTCATTGATATGCAGTTTACCCGTACAAATATGGATCTCAAACGGGGTCAGTTTAGGCTTCGGGGTGATGTGTTGGAGGTTCTCCCAAGCTCAGAGGAAAATGGCTATAGATTATCATTTTTTGGAGACGAATTGGAGCAGATTGAGAGGTTTCACTTGGTTGATGGCAAGACCCTAGAAAAATATCAGAGCTATACCATTTTCCCAGCCAAACAATACGTCACAACTCAGGAAAAAATTAAACTCGGAATCACCGACATCGAGTCAGATTTGCAAAAACAAGTCGAATATTTTGAATCAAACGGCAAACTCCTTCAGGCTCAACGGATCAAAGATCGCACCCAAAATGATGTGGAAATGCTCGAAACCCTAGGCTATGTAAACGGAATAGAAAACTATTCATTGTATTTTGACGGTCGTACAAATGGTGAACCACCCGCCACACTTCTCGATTATTTCCCACATGATTCACTAGTTTTTATCGACGAGAGTCATATCACACTATCACAAATTGGGGCTATGTATTCAGGTGATCGTAGTCGAAAAGAAACCCTCATCGAGTATGGGTTTAGATTGCCCTCAGCACTAAATAATCGACCACTCAGACTCCCAGAGTTTTATGACAAAATGAAGCAACTGATCTATGTGTCGGCTACTCCCGCAGATTTTGAGCTTGGAATCACTAGCAAAGTGGGGAAGACCGAAAAAGCAATTGTACTGCCGAGAAAAGAAGATGCTAAAGTCCCTGTAGCTAGGGCTATTATTCGCCCGACAGGTTTGGTGGATCCTCTGATTATTTTGCATCCGATAGGTGACCAAGTCGATGATGTCATGGCGAGAGTACGGGACAAAGTCGCCAAGGGTCAGCGAGTACTGATAACCACACTAACAAAAAAGTTTGCAGAGGAACTAGACATTTATTTTAAGCAGCTGAACATCAAATCAGCATATATTCATAGTGATGTGGATACGATTGATAGGATAGAGATTCTCAGCGATCTCAGACGTGGAAAATACGATGTGCTCATTGGGATTAATCTCCTGCGGGAGGGTTTGGATTTGCCTGAGGTTTCCCTAGTTGCTATTTTTGATGCAGACAAAGAGGGATTTTTGCGGTCAAAGACTAGTCTGGTTCAGATTATTGGGCGTGCAGCTCGACATAGCGAAGGTGAGGTGGTGATGTACGCAGATTCAATTACAGATTCGATGAGATACGCTATGGACGAGACTGAGCACCGCCGTGATCTACAGGTCGCCTATAATATCTGCAATGGAATCACTGCTACGACTACTCACCGCGAACTCAAATCCCTAGTTGATGATCTACGAGAGGAGGTTGAAGCAAATGAAAACTTTGGGAAAGCTGGTGTGGTGTATTCTGCTGAGGGGTGGAAACAGGCTGGTACATTTGATGTCGATATAGAGAGTAGATTTGGTACAGGAAAACGTCGTAGTAAATCAGAAAAAACAGGGAAGATTGCTAAAAATGATAACTCTACAAAGAGGGGAAAGCAAGTGTATTCTACTTTTGATGAACAAAAACTAACCTATATAAAAGAGTTGGTTGAAAAAGACTTAAGTACCGCTGAGCTGACAGAGAGGTTACAAATAGCTGTGGATTCACTCAATTTCGAAATGGCAGCCGCAATTCGTGATTTGCTTCAGAAATAGATCGAACATGAACAGAATACTATTTATCGGTTCGAATCAGAAAAAAGGCTAGTTGATCAATTTTCTCATCTGGATATTTTTGAATGGTAGTCTGAAACACTCGTATAGCCTCTGTTTCCTGTTGTTTTCCGTTGGCAAATAAAATAACTAGATAGGGGTTTTCTTTGGTAAATCGATCGTTTCCCCAGCCGTGTTCTCCAGTAGCTATTGAAAGAGTAATTGATATGTTTCGTACTGCATCGTTGATAATTTCTTCAACCTCTTCAGCAGTAGTTTGATCTACTTTGAAATCGCTATAAATAAACGTGTCAAAAAAGTTTAATCCAGTAACTTTGTCGAATTTGTGTGCGAGTACACGACTATCTAGGCATCCAAGCGTCCCTACCGCGTTGTGCATTTCCATAGGGCCGATTTTACACATTTGCCTATCCCCGATGAAACCTACTGTAGTTTCGAGGTGGTATCGTTGTTCTTTTGCTACTTCAGATATAGCACGAGCGGTTTTTAAAGCGCATTGTTTGGCTACTTGCATTATGTTACCACTACACAGACTGTTATATTTTTTCATTCTTAGACTCACAGCCCCACATCCTTCATGATATGTCACAGTAAATTTGAAAATATTTCTGGTTTTGCACCATTCTACAATTTTTTGAGCGAGAAGCACCAGTCTTTCATCTTCCAAGTTTGTCAGTTCGTCTCTTGTTAGTATCGTGTTCTCAAGTTTATTGCACTCGCAGTTCAGTGCCCCACTTCCCGGTATATCCAGCACATATCGAGGGATAGATGGGTCAGATATAGTACCGAGTAAATCTCCGTTTATGTTCATCTCGTCTATAAATTCACCACTCTGTGTGCGTTCATCTACACACGCCATCATAGCTATTCTAGCGGTGGTAGGAACTAAAATCTGATTAGCAATGTCATTGATTCCTAAGTTATGACCAAAGTTTGAGAGGTTTAGTGTGTGAATCTGGGCGTTTGAGTTCAGCGCTGTGTTTTGTACGTCTATTTCTGATGCTGTCGCATTGAGAGTTTCGAACAACTTGGCGAGTGGTTTTTTATATTTTCTCCATTGACTCGTTTTTAGATCTGTTGTTTCTACTGGGATTTCGCGTATCCACATCTTTTGGAGTAAATCCTGCAACAAAAAATTGGATTTTTTCGAGACCACAGTTTTTGTGTCAGCTCGTACTGTTATATCGTGCATCGGAATATGATTTAGGGTGGAAAGATTTAGGGCGAAAAATTGTATCTGAAATAAAGTTATTTTTATGTTTGTTTTAATACTACAAAAAAAGCAGATTCCTCAAAAAAGAGATGCATTTCCCAAAAACTTTTATCTAAAAGCAAAAGAATTGTGGATATTTGTCAATTACCTTTGTTGACACGAGCAATCTTAGCATACTTTAATCGACTTGAAAAGTAATATGCAAACCACTCCAATTGACACACTGTTTTGTACGCGACTACCTCACACTAGCTTGATAGAACTACAGTCCAAAGTCGCAGAGATAGAACCTCAATCCAAAAAAACTTTATACTTTTTATACAGTGAGTTTCTGTTGAGAGCTAATCGAAATATGTGGTACCGTGACGTCCTCAATCGTGCTAGTTTTACTGCTATAGACGGCAAAGGTCTACACTGGGCATGGTGGAGACTCATTGTACCTAGCTTACCAGTCAAAATATACAAAAAAACCCGACATATTCCAGTCATTAGATTGTTACTACTCGGAATTCTCCTGCCATGCCAATTTGTAATTAATTTTTTGTCTGGGTTGTATCTCATCTTAGGTAGAATAGATCTCAGTGAAGTAACTAAAAATCAGCTTGTTCTCGGGCGAGATTTTATCTATCCAATGTTTAAGATAGCTGAGTTTAACGGCTGGAAAACATGTATTATTTGTGGAGGTAGTGATGAAAAAATCGACTTTGTAAAGAATAAACTTCACCACCACTACTCAAAACTTGAGGTTGGATTTTGGTACAAGCCAGCTGACAGTTTGTTAATGCGAGATCGAGACACATTTACCGTCAGTAGTCTAACACCAGAGAATCTATATGAAACCTTTCCAGAGTTAATCGAGGCTAGGAACTATCTATTGGAGCAGAAGCCCGATTTTATATTGGTTGGTCTAGGTGGTCAAAGTGGAAAGCAAGAAGTGTTTATTGATAGTTTACAGTCAGACCCAGAAATCAACTTTACTTTTGCCACTGGTGTGGGTGCCGCTTTGGATCATTTAGGTAGTGGAGTTGAGCAAAAAGTAGCCAAGGGCTGGTTTGTAAATTCAGGACTAGAGTGGCTTCACAGATTTGTTACTCAACCGTATAGACGCCGTAGGATCTGGGATTCTGTGTTTACTTTGTGGTGGTGGACTACTATCCAGCAATTTATGAATCCTGATGATTATCCTGTGACACTCAAACGATTACTGTCTCCCAAGAAAAATAATCAAAAATAATTATACATGGATTGTCATTGACTAGGGTTGATTTCTCCTGTATAATCAGCACAATTGTCCTCATCAAAACAAACAATAAAACCAAAAATACAAATATTTCCCTCAAAGAACTTTCAGCTTGAAATTGGTTTTGAGTTGTGGGAATTATTTATTGTATTATCTGTAGTGTTTAGTATAGCTGCAGGAGTTTTGTGGTGGGCAACCGCTATACCAAGAAGTCGAGAAGAAGATTTTGTATTGCTAGAACAACATAAACATTTACTGTATGCTCACTCGTTGGTGTTTAAAAAAGCTGAAATAAATATTCAAGATCCACAACTTGCTGACTTTCTAAAACCAGTTGAACCAAAAGCAGCTTCGGACATACTCAATCAAAGCGGCATGCTTCAGGCTAATAAAAACTATCAAACTGTTATAAATTCGGCACAATCACAGGCTGAGAATAATCAAAAAATCAAAGTCGATGCCGAAATCAGTAATCTCAACTCATCTCTCCAAGATTTTGAAAAGTGGGAAAAGAGTTATCTGCAACAGAATTCAAATATCAAATTCAGGCCAGTGTATATTTTTTAAGGCTTGCCAAGATCCCTTTTTATCAGTGTAATATATCTATGGACTCAGATACAAACTCAGATATAAATTTAGAGACAAAGACAACTCATTTACCTCAGATTATTATTTTATATGGTCCGCCTGCAGCTGGAAAAGGAACCCAAGCTCATTATCTTCAGAAGATACTATCTGACTACTATCACTTGGATTTTGGTACGGAACTCAGGAAATTTGTCGCTTTGCATTTAGGCAGTTACAATGATGAACTTGATACTATTAACTCTAGTTCTCCTGAAAATTTAGTTGTGATTGCAAAAAGTCTAAAGTCTGATATGCGAAATAGTCTGCCAGCAAAAACTGCAGATTTACGTTTTGTGGTTGAGCAGGCGTTTGTTGATTGTATTTCGCAGGGAAAGGGTATGCTCGTCGAAGGCCCCGGTCGTCTCATCGAAGAGGCTGAGTGGTTATCTACATTTTTTGCAGCTCACTTGGCTACAGTAGCTATTTTTCATCTACATCTGGATCTGCAGAAAGTGCTTGATCGCTCAGTCAACCGATACTATTTGCCGAGTGTAAAAAAACCTTTTTCCTCATTCGATGACGCTCAAAAATCCGCTGTAGAGGATGAAA
>JAYWFX010000052.1:0-26682 GCA_043778575.1 bacterium
GTGATGTTGTCTTCCATTTTTGTGATATTTGGGTCTGTTCTGTAGAGATTGAGAAAGTTACTAGCGTTTGGATAATCAGTCATAATTTTCTTATAAGCCGTACGCATTTGTTTGTATTCTCCTATTATTTTGTAGGCAATAAACTCAGAGTCAATTTTCCAGTCTCCTGTCTCGTGTACCAAACCTATTCGTCCGAAACCAAAAGCTTTTGCCTGCTCGATCATACCAACCCCATCAGGCCCCATACAGCTGTCCCAGTTTTTTGAGGTAAACTCCTGCTTGATTTGATCATACTTACTCATCTGAATCGGCATATAGAAAGAAAAGAAGAGTTTCTTTGAGACAAAAGTTGAGTTTATAGAATGATAAAAATAATCTAGTTTGAGTGTAGTGTGAAGCATAAAAATAAAAAAGTCTCCCAAACGGGAGTAAAAATAAAATTGTGACAGCAGACTCCCTAGGTGAAAGAGTGAGTGGATGTTGTGTTAAGATGTCGTCGCATAGTATGCGAATTAGATTCTTTTTTATGGAATAGCTATCACAAACTTTCGTCAAGTGTATTCACCAGCACATGCACATGAAATATCTCAGGTACTGTCTTACGATTGTGTGTTTGTTCAAACCAAAAGTACTCCTTTTCAGGGATCTCGATGTGTAAAAACGTTTCTACCTCTTTGACCTCCAACGGCTTTACAGACCAAAGGACAAAGTGTTTTACATCTGGGAGATGGAGTAAAACAGACGTATACGGATAGGTATTGTCGAGTAAACAAACATGTCTATTTGCCATTTTCTTTTGGATTCTCTGGAGAAATTCTCCCCTAGGTATTTGAGAAAATTCATCGCAATATCTCTTTTGGTCTTCAGGCAATCTACCTACTGCAGTAGTGTGAAGGACATCCTTGTTTGCAACTAACTCTGCCCATGTTTTTGGTTGAAATACATTCATGTCGTTTGTTTAAAAAATTATATTTTTATCGTTTGTGGCTCTGTAGATAGTGTGAGATTACCTAGTTCACACTGACCTTGGGTAATGTGGTTACTGGTATACTCAAGAGTATCATTATCTATCCATTTTGTAAACTTGTCTTGGTTAAGGCTAAATGATTTACTGTACTTCTTTGCTGCTTTTGGATATATTTTATCTTTGCTGCTCAGATTAAAAATATCAAAGCTCATAGTACTACTACAAATATTGCCGTTTGATTGGTTGAGCACAGCCAGTTTGTCTTTGTTTGGAGAAAGCAAATACTGCGATTCCCCAGCAAGCTCTTTGATAATATCAGAAATATCTATTTTTCCCATTTCTTGTGTTGGTTCTGGTGTTGGTATTTTCTCTGTAGATTCAGAGCTATTTATTTGGGGTGTATTCACCCGAGATACACTGGTTGTGTTTTGGGTTTTTATAGGCATATCTTTTGACTGGAGTGACATCACAATCCCAGTTATACCCACTCCAAACAAAAAGACAGCAGCAGTAAAAATAGGCAAAATGTTTTTAGACATATACACCAAATACATCATGAGAATCAACTAACATGTCAATACAGATACAACAGTCAAGCAACTCGTCACACCACCACACTATCTAAGCAGAAGGAAGTAAAGAGTCAGAAAGAAGCGGTACCATCTCTCTGTCTCTCAACGACTTCAAACCAAACAACAATCATCTCAAAACAATTTATTTTCTCGTCATTATGTCTCGCTTTTTCACAACAATCACTCTCTCACTAGCAATTATCGCAGGAATCTTTTCACTCACTGTGAGCCCAATCTCAGCAAATGCACAATCAATAACTGGAAATGTAATAGCTGCAAAAGCTGGAACTACTATTAATTATAGAGATCAGAACTGCAAAATCATTAAGACACTAAATGCTACAAACGCTCTCTTTGTACAACCGGGTGAAGCAAAGATTACTTGCACAATTAACGGAACAAAATATAATATGATTAAAGTCTCTGGATTAACTCCTAGACAAACAGGGTACGTAGCAGAAAACTTGGTCACAACTATCGGTAACGTGGCAGACGGCGGTAATTCAACTAAAGTCAACTCAGTATCAGGATTAAACATCAGAGACAGTAACTGTAAAAAACTAGGTGTCATTTCAAACAATACCTCAGTGTCTATTCCAAACACAGATAATTTTGGAGGTGTGTGTGTCATCAACGGCAAAATCTTTCATATGATGCCAATCACCTACAAGGGATCTACTGCATTTGTCGCAAGCTTATTTCTCAAGTAGCATTAAACAATCTACATTACAAATACCATGTATTTTACCCCCCCCCTAAAAAGGGGTTTTTTGTTGTCCCAATTTGCGATGGTCTAATGTGAAAAATTGCTAAAGATACTCACGAGAGACAACACTATTTCAAATACAATAAGCCAAATCACTATCAACTCTAACCGCGAACCATATGTGTGTTTTTGCTCGTCTGACAACACCTCGACCAACTCTTGGAGAACTGCTAGCTTTTTATTCATGATTTCTACCCTAGAACTTACCTCCAAGTGTCGTGAAATAGTATGATATGATTTTTCCAAGTCAGAATACTCCCAAAAAAAGTCAGGCTTTTCAAGTAGATTAAAGTGTAAATTTATAGAATGCTTCTCCGACAATATCTCTCCGATGAGCTGCGAGATCTGCTTTGCTGACATTTCTATTTTTCCTTTCTCATGCAGTGTCTTTGGGATATATCGTGTTTTTTTGATAAGCTTTTCCACGCTAGACTCAAAATAATCCAGATTGTTTGATTGGGCAAAAGCGTAACTACAAGCCAGCTTTTCTTGATCAGTGTCTAGTGTAGGAATTTGTAGTATTTCATTGACAACTCGAATCGAAGTAATATTTTCAACCAGTTCAAACTCTTGGTTTTCATCAAAACTATCCTGTACCAACTCTCCAGAAAAACGAGTGATATAGTCAATAAAGTATCTTTGCCTGTCATACTCTACATTCCAAGAAACCACAGATCCATACTGAAAAATAAATGTATCAGACTCTCCTTCACTAATTCGAATCACATCACGATGAAAACTCGTTTTAAAATCTTTTTGTAGACTCGCACATAGATCTTTGAATCGAATATTGAGCGATACATAATGTGTTGTGCACTGCATATCCCATAAGCGTTTATGTGTTTACCCTTGTTGTAAAGCCCTGATGGTTGTCCAAAACTATTTATTCTATTTAGTGTCTTATGAAATGGGAGGTTGACACAGCTTATCAGCAGTCTATAATTCTCACCTACAAAACTTTGTCAATCACTACTACAAACTCACCTTTTTCTTTCAAAATATAACTATCCAAATCTTTCACCGTTCCTACCCATATTGACTCAAATGATTTAGTGATTTCTCTACAAATACAGATTTTTCTATCGGGTTCTAGTTTTTGCTGAGCCTCATTCAAGAATTTTGTTATCCTGTGCACAGACTCGTAAATCACCATTGGATGATCAGCTATAGCTATACGCCCCCAAGCCATCTGCCTACCCTTTTTTATTGGTAAAAATCCTAAAAAAACGAACTCTTTGGATACAAAACCAGAAGCCACCGCAGCCGGTACCAAAGCAGTTGCACCTGGCAAAATTGTATATGTTATTTCGGCTTCCTGAGCCATTCGAACGACCTCTGCCCCCGGATCACTCATACCTGGAGTCCCTGCATCAGTAACCAATGAAATCGTATCACCCTCTTTGATCGAGTTTAAAACCCTGATAATACCTGTGTAATTGATATCCTGATTTCGAGTGAGTGCTACCATGACTGGTTTAGAGTCTATATTTAAAAGATTTAACAGCTTTTTAGTTACACGAGGATCCTCACATAAAATCGTGGTACTTTCACCCAAGATTCTCAGTCCTCGAACTGTTATATCCTCCAGGTTTCCAATAGGTGTAGGTACAACATATAGCATAATACCAAAATGAATCTATGATAACTTGGATTGTCAAAATTGATTTAATCTGCTTTAATTAGTCTATATGACTAAAAATAAAAAAGGTAGCGGAGTACCTTGGGGCAAGCATGATTACACAAAGACTCAAAAAAAGATTATGTTTGAACTACACAAACTAGGCTTAGATATTGTTGAACTACACCTACACCAAGACGATATTGCCAGAGTAGTAGGAGAAATAGAAACAAACAACGACATACAAATCGGGGAAATAGCTTTGGAGGTGAAAACATATTTGACCTCTAAGTTTCACAAATCTAGACACACAAAACAACTCAGTCGACAACACGCATAAGATAATCTTTAGCCTTTAGAGTCAGTGATCTACCACCGCTAGATTTGTCTAGAAACCCTAAATGAAGCAAATACGGTTCGATAGCCAGTTCGATAGTTTCAACCTCTTCCAGCAACATTCCAGCAAGCGTATTCAAACCTACCGTACCTTCGTTTATAGCCATCATATATCGGATATCAGCCCTAGTTAGCCCCCTATCCAAAATACCTAAATCATGCAAAAATGCTTTGGTTTGATCCACATCAACCATAGTAGATCCGTGAACAACCTGATAATCCAACAATCTCTTCAAGACGTTGTTTGCAATACGTGGCGTACCTCTAGTTCTACTGCAGATAAGTTTATTTACATCAGGAGATATTGTTAAACCTAAAATCTGGGCATTCCGTGTGATGAGTTTTGACATTTCGGTCTCAGTATATGGCTCAAGCTGAAAAATAGAGGGAAATCTATCTTTGAGTGGTTTTGATAACTTACCGAGTTGAGTGGTAGCACCAACCAAGACAAACTCATTGAGATCCAATCGAGCTACAGAACTACCATTACCTTTGCCCATTATCAAATCTACCTTGCCGTCCTCCATAGCGGTATATAAAACCTCCTCAAGCGGTGCACGAAGCCTATGAATCTCATCGATAAACAATACAGTTTTGTCCTCTAGACTCACCAGCAAGCTAACCACATCTCCCGTTTTTTGCAATGAAGGAGCTGCTAATATCTTTAGTTTTGATCCTAATTCATCAGCTATCAAACCAGCCGCGGTAGTTTTCCCCAGTCCTGGTGGGCCATAAAACAAAATATGCTCAGGCATCTTGTCACGCATCTTTGCAGAATTGAGAATCAAAGATAATTGTTTGACCATCTTAGTTTGTCCCACATATTGACTAAGTCTGGTCGGACGCAGGGTTTCAACTTCTTGAGACTGATCGTTGAGCAAAATTACGTTACGCTGTTGCACTATCTCAGACTTCGTTGGGGTTGAAGATTTTGTAGGTTTTGAGCTGCCATTATTTGAAATAGACCTCGTCAAAGATGTTTCGTTTTTGGTTTTATTTTTATCTACAGATAGAGATTGACTTGAAAGGATCATCGCATTGACTACAAGTCGAAATTAATATTTAGTCAAAAATAACCGAGAACAAAATATGAAAAATATACTAGCACAACTCAACAAATTATTCATTAGTTTTATCGTACATATACCTATATGGCTGGGTACGATTCAATCAGTAGTCATACACACCTTTGTATTTTCTGGTTTTTATGCTGCAGCAATATTAGCAGGTGGTACTGACGGTGATCACATCATTTCAATATTTACAAACATTTTATCGATTGAGGCTATTTATCTATCCATATTTATCCAACTCTCGGTGAATCGTAGCAATAAAAATGTTGAGCAAATCAAAGAAGACGTGAGCGAGCTAAATGAAAATATTGATGATATTGCTGAGGATGTGAGCGAGCTAAATGAAAACATTGATGATATTGCTGAGGATGTGAGCGAAATTAACGAAAACATTGATGATATTGCCGAAGATGTAGATGAGCTAAATGACGACGAACACAATGAAAACACAGATATAACCCAAGATCAAGCTAAGTCAGATAGAAATAAAATAAAAAATAATCAATCAACACACGAGAAGCTCAAAAAAGTCCAAGATAGAATGGAGCGACTCCAAAAAGAAATGAGTGAGATTCTCAAAGAACTCTAAAAAAAGACTTTAGTCGCCCAACATAACGAGTTTGAGCTTGAGTTTATCAACTTGGCTACGTATGAGATCATACTCTGATTGAACTAAATTTTCTGGTCGCTGTTTTTTTACTAAATTGGTGAACTCGTTACACTGATCTAACAGATTTTTAAAGTGGTACAAAAAGTCTTCGATGTCTTGACCGTGTCTATTCGCAGTAACCAGTAGATCAAGCTCAGTATTTTTCCTGAAAATTATCGCACGCAGATCGGCTATTTCCTCAATATTTTTAGTTTTGGTTATATTTGACTTGAGTTTACTAATATTAATTTTTAGTTGATGTAGGTCTTTGTCCTTGAGTAGCTGATCAACACGAATACCTTCTGTTAAGACGCTTTCAAACCAATTCACAAAGCTAGGCAGATTTTTTTCAATCAAATACATCTTAGCTCTCTTGGAGAGTGGTTGGGACAAAATTGTAATTTCTATTTTTGATAAGGCTGAGTGCAGATACACAGATTCTTTTGTCTTGTAATCAACGGATTTACATACGGCTAGTTGTGTATCTAGGACTTTTTTATCTTCTTCAGTAAAAATCTTTTGAACTGCTATTGGTTGATTCTTGGGAAGAAACCTCAGTCTAATGGTAGTAAATAATTTTCCTAATCTTGACACATTCTCTTCGTCAAAGATATCAATCAACGTCAAAACAATTATGCATACTAAAGATACGATAGATACAAATTGAGTCAACTCGGGAACCAGTAAACTAATACAAATTGCTAAACCAACTAAAATAAGCTTCAAAATAATTCCGCGGTACATGAGAGTCATAAACAGTAACTATGCTGTGGCATAAAAAAAGCCTCATGTCAAAATACCACGCCACCAATCGAAATTATGATAAGATTCTACTAAAATATACAAAGCCTGAGAGCCAACTCGGATAAACAGCTTCACCCAGACTGTAAAAATTTAGGTTGTGTTGATTAAATGTATTGACCTCGCTACCACTCCACCCTCCCTCTGGGCCAATGAGAACCGAATATTTACTAGTACTTTCTGAGTTTTGGGGTTTTGATATGGATTTTGATGATAACTCCAAAACTACTGGTCGGATGTGCTGTGCCTGAGACCAAAGTTGATTGGTGTTTATGATATCTAGCCTTGTTCCCCAGACTTGCTGACTTTGCTCATTGGATCTCAAGATAATTTTTTGTAATCGCGTGATATTTGGTGTGAGCTTAATAGAATTTTGAGCCTCAAACAAATAGATTTGCTCCACCCCCAAAACACCCAATACCTCAACCATCTTATCTAAATATATCTTGTCTGTGATAGCTTGAAATAAAATCCTTGGTGGTTTTGGTGGTAACTTTGTAATTGACTGAATATGAAAACTGATTCTTTGGTTGGTCTTTTGTACTTCCTGAATTTCCACAACTGCCTTGCTCCCCTGTAGATCAGTTATAGTATACATTTGTCCCACTTTTGGTCGTAGACTCCACCAATGAGCAGACTCCTCTCCAGATACTTCACGCTTGCTTAGATCTGAAATATAAAGAAACATACATGTATATGATTTTCTCAGAAATACAATCAATTCTTGGTCAAGAGGCTGAATCACTACTCAATCACGTGGCACTCATCCCACAAGAGTCACTGTATACGCCAAACCCTCGTAGTGTGGACGATGTGTTTGTTGGTAGCGACAGAAATAATATAGTGTTAAATAATCTTCAGAGGTTGTATTCTACGGGTCGCTTGGCAAACACTGGGTATCTCTCTATTTTTCCTATTGATCAGGGTGTAGAGCACTCTGCAGGAAGTAGCTTTGTCAAAAATCCACTGTACTTTGATCCAGAAAATATTGTCAGATTGGCAATCCAAGGTGGGTGTAATGGCATCGCATCAACTCTCGGAGTATTAGGTCTAGTATCTAGAAAATATGCACACAAAATCCCCTTTATTGTGAAAATAAATCATAATCAAACTCTCACATACCCAACTGAATTTAGCCAGACACTTTTTTCACAAGTAGAGCAAGCTTGGAATATGGGTGCAACTGGTATAGGTGCTACAATATATTTTGGCTCACCAGATAGCAATCGAGAAATAGTAGAGATTTCCCAAGCATTTAAAAAAGCCCATGAGCTTGGTATGGCTACTATATTATGGTGCTATTTACGAAACGAGAATTTTAAGAAAGATGGTGTAGACTATCACTACAGCACCGACCTGACATCACAAGCAAACTATCTAGGAATCACCATAGAGGCTGATATTATCAAACAAAAACTACCCAATTGTAATGGTGGATATCAAGCACTTGAAATGATGAGTCAGTATGGTAAACTCAATCCTGAAATCTATTCCAAACTGTCATCACCGCATCCAATTGATCTAGCAAGATACCAAGTCATAAACAATTTCAATGGTAAAATACCACTCATTAATTCGGGGGATGCTAGTGGTGATAAAGATGAATTTGATCTAGTAAAATCAGCAGTTATCAACAAACGAGCAGGAGGAAGTGGTCTGATAGCTGGGCGTAAGGTATTTCAAAAAGAGTTTTCTGAAGGTGTGAGACTACTGCATCTAGTTCAAGATGTTTATCTGTGTGATGGGGTTACTATAGCGTAGTTCTGTCAGATGATTTTCATAATTGAAACTATTTTTGCTGAGTTTTTTCAGTCACAATGTCATTGAGTGTTTTGAATCCTTCATAGCCTGATGGTAGATCAGCTCTTACATCATTACGCTTCACCATGGTGTATGTATACATGTTTGAACTCTCGATATAATCAGAAGAATTTTTTTGAGGAAGCACTAAAAACACTCTCAGCGTCTTCACAAAACCTTTCTCCATTTCTAAAAAAACATCACTCTTGTCTTTGTCATAATCAGGTAGTTGACCACCGTCATTGAGAAATAACTTTTTAAACTTATCTGAATCTTTGAGGTCAAACTTGTATGTTTTTTTGTTGAAATAGGAATTAAGTTTGTCAGTTTCAAAATTTGCATCCCTAAAATGCTTTACAAAGTTTACTGGATTAAATCTCTCAAAAAAGTTACTGCCGACTGTTTTTTGTGATTCATCAAGCTTGTAATACTCACCTTTGAGCGAAGTTCCTATATACTGCTGAGACTCATCATCCTCTATTTTAGAGTAAAAGTTTGATCCTGATTTCCATATATTGGTACTTTTTTCATTTTTCTTTCCTAAGTTTTCATCGAGCTCTACTGTAGCTTTTCCATCATTTCCATTTACGAATATTCGGCTAACAAATGCAGAACTGTTTGATTTTACACCATCTTTTCTTGGAACCAAAACCTGTTGAACGGCAAAAGTACCTTCGTATTGAGACAAATTAGCTGTGTTTTCGATAGTTTTTGTCACACCATAAACCTGTGAATACGCTAACCAGCCAAATCCGCCAATAATCAGCAAAATACATAATAAGAATACAATAAATTGTTTTTTCATAGATTGACGAACTACAAATTTTAATTGCAACTCGGTCAATGGCAGATAGCACTAGAATAGTATTTATTCATGGTACATTTTGTGGTTGCGAATTTACAGGATTCCAAGATGATTGCAAAAGTGATGGTGGATTTATTTCACTTCGACCCTTTATACTCAATAAACAAGCAAAGTTATTTTATTGGGCACGTATCGAAAAAAAGTATAATTTTCTCCAGAGCTGTAATCCGTTTGTTTTGTCAGGCATCTTTCGTTCTGAGCTAGACTACATTCAGACCAGAGAGGCAGTCTATAATTTACATGTTTTCCTGGAAAATGAGCAGCCAGATATAGTTGTTGCCCATTCCCTAGGCTGTCATTATTTACTGAATATGATAAATGAATACAGCCTACCTAAGTCTGTTACATCAATCTATACACTACTCTCAGAATTCCCCTACAAGAAACAACTTGTGGATGTAAACACATTAGAAAATCTAAAAAATAATGAGTTGAGCTGGGATAATTATCATTGTTTTTATGATCCTACACTGATTTCGAGTATGTTTATATCAGGTCAAATACCAGCAGGTTTGAGAAAATGGAGACAACCCTTTGTAAAAAACCATCTATATTTTGAGATCCCATCTGGTAACCCTCATACACACATCCTAAGAAATAGAAAGTTCGTAAATAAATTTAAGCAAAGTAGAAACAACTTAAACGTAAGAATGGGGCAAATGGTAAACAATAAAAAAGCTCAACCAAGAATTAAGTAGGGAATATAATATAGGAAAACAATTTCCAGAGAAAACCTAGTGTTGTTTTGACACATGTTTTAACGAAATTCCAAATAGACACAAAAAATCCAAGGTGGTTATCTTTTATGATTTCTAAGGATGCTTCATCTGTACCCAATTCTTCGATAAAAGTACTTTCAATCTGAGGGTTCTGAATTGAAACAGTTTCTGAGGGAGTGAACATGAGAGTGTCGCGCATAATATATATTTTAAGCTTTGGATTTGTAACTGATTGTTTGTACTAGAATTAATCAGACACTAGCCTATAAAAAACCAAATGTCAAACTAGTGTGATATCGTGCTGTATTTCTCAAAATCAATGGCCCATCTTGAGCATTTTACACTACTTCCAGAACCACAATACAGGACTTCGTTTTTCTTTAGGCTCTCAATCATATCTGTGCTGCCAGGAGTATAGTTGTATTTGCGTGAGTATGCGTTTGTGTTGTTTATTAGAGTCTGGTTTTCTTTGCCATTGTATGTCGTCAAACTGAGGCTTTGTTTGTTTCCAGCTTTGTAATCCACCCAATCATAAACAGGTAAACTGGCTGAGTTATTTGTGTAAAAATCATTTGATGTATTTAATTGGTACTCAGATGTCGTCGGTACATACACATCGGTACCGAAAGCTGAATTTTGAGTTGAAGTTGAATTTGGAGTTGAATTTCTAAAATCTGGATTATAGGTTATCGATGCTGTGGATGTCCGTGGAGAAGTGTATGAAATATTTGGTACATTTACAGTCAGATAAATAACTTCAGGCGAGTACCTTGATGCATCATAATAACTAGTATAATAATTCGAGTTAGTTGACTTGCAGTAATCTCCTGAGAGCATTATTTTGTATCCATTTCTATAATCCAAAACCGTAGATCCATCACTAAATATATATCGAGCGGCATTTGCACCAGAAACACATTGACTGTTTGAATAATAGATTGTGTACGGTTCGTACTGGACTGAGCAAACCAAGATTTTATTTTGTAAATACAGTGAGGAGCACTCGTTGAAATTGTATGTTTTTGTCAGTGTCTGTTGAGCAAAATTGTTTGTCGAGCTATAATTCTGATTTGTATTAGTTGTATTTGATGAGGATGTGCACTCAGGTTTCTGATTTCTAAACGACCAGCAGGCTGCGTCAGCTACATTGTTTGACTTTGAAAAGTTTGCATAACCAACCAGTCCAATAGCTAAAAAGCTAATCAAAGAGAGACTAAAAATAGCTGTGCGTACGAATGTGTCGCGAGGAAATAAACGTGTAAACATAATAAATTATATTGATATATGGTGACGTATATACTCGGGAAATAGTTTTTATATATTGTCAAAACACACAGACCAAAAATGCAGAAGAGCAAAAAAAGAACATAAAAAAGCTCCTCATTTGAGGAAATTATGTGTAGTGTATAATTGATAGAATGGAGCCCACAACCAGAGTCGAACTGGTGACCTCTTCCTTACCATGGAAGTGCTCTACCTACTGAGCTATGAGGGCTTGGTATGGGTTTGACAATAGTGAGGTTTTAGGGAAATTGTCAAGTAACCCAGTTTAAAAATTTGCAAAAATATGAACACACAACCCAAACATATAATTTTTGACTTTGATGGAGTAATCGGCGATAGTTTTGAAGTATATTCTCAGCTCATCCAAGAATCTTTCAACATCAAAACCATTGAAGAGGCCCGCCAGCAAAATATCCTTTGGCATTCTACAGTACCTCACCACACACACAAATACACCGAGTCAAAAGAAGCGCTAGATTTGGAAGTAGAAAAAAGAATTGCTACAGGTCAACAGGCTGCAAATATTGGATTCGGTTTGTTTCATGGATTTTTAGACGAAATTGAAAAGATTGACACACCCTACATGGCGATAGTTTCAAGCGGCACTAAAAATGCAATGCTACCAGCACTGAGTAAAACCCACATTAAGTTTTCTCATATTCTTTCATTTGAAGATCACTATTCCAAGATTGAAAAAGTCGACATGATATGCAGGGATTGGGGAGTTTCTCCAAAAGATATTTACTTTTTTACTGATACAAAGAGTGATGTGATTGAGCTTGAGAACCATTTAGATAAGTCAAAATTATTCGGTTGCGATTGGGGCTGGCACGGTGAAAAGATGCTTCTAGATGTATTGCCAGTAACTCAAATACTCTATGAATTTAACGACATTCACACCAAGGTTTTTAACCAAAAAAGAGTTTGACATCAACCAAAAAATAGAGCAAAAAATAACTAATATTTGATTTAATATATGTTTGTGTACGCTGATAGCAGTAACCTCTACAACACTGAACCAGCTCAACAGACTGTTACTCAGACAACCAGTACAGCTACTCGAGTGAATACTAATAATCTGGGCAATGTGGATTTCGGTGTACTTGTGGATTTTGGAAATCAGCTCCGACCATTCATCACCAGTTTAAATCATTTTGTCTTGGGTTGGTGTATTTTTTATTCTGTACTGCTGGTAGCCTCTTTTTATTTTATGGAATACTACACTGAGGGAGAGGTGTATCGCGTCAAACTCGGCACTGAGTATATCATGAGAGCAGCTAAAATATGGTGGGGATATTTGATTTGCTGGATAATATTGTTTGCTTATCAGTTTTTTCCCGCACTTGGGGTTTTTGTGGTATTGGTTTTTTTCTTTAAGCTGATATTTGCAGATATACCAAATGTCTTGGACTTGCCTGATGATGATTATGATCACTCCTCTGTCATAACAAACTATAAAAATCTAGTCCGCCCAATTCGCAAGGCACTGAGATTTCAATTTGCAAAGAAAGCAAAGAAGTAATAGAGTGCTGGCATGACACAAAAAAATATCGCCATCAACGGTTTTGGTCGCATCGGTAGACTCGCAGCACGCATCATAACAAATCATTATCCTGAGCTCAACATAGTAGCCGTCAATGATCTGACATCACCAGAAAACCTAGCATACCTGCTTCAATACGACACCACCTATCGAAAATTTAATCACAAAGTGACAGTACAGGATGAATCACTACTTATCACAAAGACAGACGGATCCAAGCAACTAATCAAAGTTTTGTCTGAAAAAGATCCTGCAAAACTACCTTGGTCAGATTTGGGTGTAGAAACAGTATTAGAGTGCACTGGATTCTTTTTAACCGAAGAGCTAGCTACATTGCACATCGACGCAGGTTGTAAGCGAGTAATTATGTCCGCACCAGCAAAAGACAGCACTCCCACTGTAGTTTTAGGTGTAAATGACGGCATAATTCTGCCCACAAATCCAAGCGTGTTATCAAATGCTTCCTGTACGACTAATTGTATCTCTCCAGCACTAAAAGTCCTCCAAGAGTCGTTTGGCGTAGATCAGGTTTGGAGTTTGACTTCTCACGCATACACAGCCACCCAAGTCCTGCAGGATGGCCCTAGCAAAAAAGATTTCCGTGATGGTCGATCTGCTCCAAACAACCAAGTACCTAGCTCAAGCGGTGCATCTAAAGCAGTCGAAATAGTATTACCAGAACTCAAAGGAAAAGTACATGTAATGAGTTTGAGGGTGCCAGTAATCACAGGTTCACTGGTATATATGACCGTACAGTTAAGCAAAAAAGTGAGTGTCGAGGAAATCAACACAGCATTTTTAATTGCATCAAATAATGATCTGAGAGGAGTTTTAGAGTTTTCTATGGAGGATTTGGTTTCTAGTGACGTGATAGGTGATTCTCACTCCTGCATTGTCGATGGAAAACTCACTGAAGTGTCAGGAAATACAGCAAAGATAGTTCTCTGGTACGACAACGAATGGGGTTATGCAAACAGACTGGTCGAGCTAGTCACACAGGTATAGTTGACATCCAGTCAAAAAAATGCTTTCTAATTTACTTGGGAACGCTTTAAAAATGTGTTTTAATTATGCGGAGGTGTGATGTGAATCATATTCGAGCTCCCTAGTTGCTCTGTTTCATTTTGAATGTAATATGCAGAAGCAATCTTTTTAGTGGTAAGGTTGAACATCTTACCACTTTTTTCTTTTTTATCTAGTCTGAGAATTATCTCAGCACCCTACTTAAAAAAGTTTTCCTCAAATACTCATTTTCTGGGTGTTTTTTTATTGCGTTTCTGTGAAATAGTGTTCCGTATCCTTTGTTTCTATTCCAGCCATATTTAGGAAACTTATTATGCAAACTGACCATTAAGTCGTCGCGTTTTACCTTTGCCGCACTACTAGCTAAAGCCACTGCCAAATATCGATCATCAGCTTTATTTTCTCTGATCACCTCTACATCAAATGATTTTAGCAGCTTAATTTTACCATCGACAATGACCTTTAAATCTTTTCCGATTGTCTTTATTGCCCATTCTATTATTTCAATCAACATCTCACTGAGACAAACCCCTATTCCAATGTCATCTATATTGTGATTTGAGCGATCTACAACGAGTTTAGGTAAACAGTATTTTTGGATGAGGTGAGTTGCCTGATTTCGTTGTATTTCTGTGAGTTTCTTGCTGTCTTTGACAAATTTTAAATCCTCATAATCTGTATAATCAACGCCACCAAAAGCAAAGGTCTCCAGAGGAAAACTGCTAGATAGTAGTACACCAGCTAGCATCACAGGCCCAGCTAAACTTCCCCTACCCACCTCATCAATCCCTAAAATATATTTTTGCATAACAACTCCAAATCCCTACTCTTTACAAAGTCCAACAACAGTATTGTTTAGTCAAAGTATGTCAACAATTTTTACTAAAATAATCAATGGGGAAGTTCCATGTTACAAAATCTATGAAAATGACCTAGTCTTTGCTTTTCTGGACAATTTTCCCAAGGCAGACGGGCATACACTAATAGTACCAAAAATTGAAGTGAACTACTGGGTAGATGTACCAGAACCATACTATAGTGCAGTGTTTGTGGCTGCCAAAATTATCGCACCTGCCCTCCAACAAGCTACTCAAACTAGCAGAATAATCACTAAAATCATGGGTACCGATGTGCCGCACTTTCACTATCATCTCATACCGTTTTATACTCCTAAACCTGTAATTGTGGAGAAAGAGGATACAAACCTACTAGATCTGCAAACGCGGATTTTACAGTATTTGTAAACTATAAGACACTAAAGTATGAATATCGACTGGCAACTCATCTCAGGGACTTTTTTTCCCGGTCATAATCTCAATGATCTATGGCTCTCAGCAATCAGTATATGGCAGGTGGCGTTTATTGCACTACCAATTTCCCTGCTAATGTACGTCATGACACACAAATACAATCACTATATATTGGTCGAAACAGGAAACCACCGCTGGCTAATCAAGTAAGTCAGAGAATTCACTCAGTGTGAGATCATAGGCGGTTCTCGATATTTGGTTTGCACTATCAATTTCGTTCTGGTTCAAGGATAGCAAATGATCCTTTGATGATAGTGATGGTAAGAAGATGAAACTATCTTTGATAATTTGAATGTCAGCTTCACTGAGCTTTAGGTTTTCAAAAATAGATTTTGTGTCAGCATATATCATTTCTTTCAACTCTTCAAAGGTATCATTCTGGGTTTTTGTCTGGGATATCAAAATGTTTGCACGATAAAGTTGATTTAGAGAAATGATAACAAAGTATTGTTTTTTATCTGTCAGAGATCTAAGATGAGGATTACGATTTATGTTTTTAATTTCCGAATTCATAGTTATAGATCTATCGTAGACACTATAATTATCAAAAACAGATAAGTCATAAGGGCTTCGCAAATGAGATAGAATTGTTTTAGTGTGAGACCTAGTCAAATCCATTGCGATAGACAATAAAGGCTCAACAAAATCAGACCTCACTGAATTTTCATATTTCCACCCTGTTAGATCGTAGACAATATGAGCTGGATTAGACCTTCCAAAATGATTTTCAATAGAAATTAGATAATCAAACATCTTCAGAATCCGTATAAACTCTAAGGAAAGTACTGGTAAATCATTGTTTTGAGAAAGATAGTGTGCGTGTAAACCTAAAAGATTTGGCAATAGAAACAGTCGTGTCATTTGTGAAATCAACACAATCTCCCGCGAAAAATCAACACTACCAGTCTGATCGTCAGATATAAATTCAGCAAATAACGCTTCATCTGAATTCTCTAGGGATCTAAAATAATTGGCCAATATTGTAGTTGCAGCTTCTAAATTTGATTGGTGTTGAGGCAATAACTTTAAATTAATTTTTTCCATATAATTGAATAGTGAAGAAAAAAAGCATCTTGACAACACACAAATTCCATGAGTCTATCCAGTAGTTCTGCATTGAGGTTAGTATGTCAAAAGTTCCAAAACCAGGCAATCAACCAGGTGGCAAACCAAACCCTACCCCTTCAGAACCAAAACCAGCCCCAACAAGACCAATACTCTAGGTCAGTTTTGTTGATCACCCGAATGAAAAGTCGCCTTTACACAGCACAAGTGATTTGGGTGTTATTTTTTTGTCTATTTTGTGGTTACTTCTCTTCGCCGTTTTCTGCTAATAATTTCCCGAGACCCTCGACCAGCTCTAGGTTTTTTCTCTTGGCTAGTAGATGAATTGGGGTGATGACTCCGATTACACTCTCCACCCCATCAATATAAATCTTTGTGGACACCATGCCGTAGCCTTTTCCTAGAGGTAAAATCGGATTTTCACTACCTATTACTGTGCTAATCTTTTGTTCACCCTTTTTAGATTTTTTACCGAAGCTACTAGATCCTAGTTTAAGTTGATTGTTTACTAATAGCTTTTGATCCTTTGGGTGCTCCAAAAAATAATCCTTGTACTGGTCTAAATTATCCAAGAAATCCAATATCTGAGACACTTTACCCTCTCCCGGTGCAGTGAGTAAATTTTTAATCCCAGTCACGTTTTCACTCGATTGATTGAGCATAAACCCCACTCCACCACTTTGACTGGCTAGGAGTCTGGTTATTTCCTTGCTCATGTTCATTTGCTTGTCTTCGAGCTCGAAGATCTTTTGCTTTAGCTCCTGTTGTTGCCTCGATGTGACCTGCAGACCAATCACTAGCTGGTTGATAAAAAGTTTAAAAGCCTGCTCGGTAGGATGGCTGCTGGAGTTTGTAAATGGCTGGTCGAGATAGCCAAGTTTACGCAGCCTGACCAACTCAGCTCTAATGGTCGCAGGAGAGTAATCAAAGCCATATTTTTCTTTTAGCTCCTTTGAGCCTACACCATCACCCATATCACAATATTCTTTGACTATAGCAAACAGGAGGTTTCGCTGCCTCTGGGTGAGACCAGTTTGGGGATCGACTTGGGTTTCAGACATACAATATATAGATGCTTAGTTGGTGATTAATCAATAACAGTTTTGCTAGCCAGCTCTTTTTCTGTCAATTTTCTCCCCTCCATTTTGATAAATATTTTGCCGTATAGATGATCTACTTCGTGCTGAATAATTCGTGCCAGCCAATCTTTTGCTTTGAGGGTTTTCTTTTTGCCAAACTCGTCAAAATACTCCAATATCACATTCGCTGGTCGCCAGATTTCGTAGTACTGCTCAGGAAAACTCAAACACCCCTCCACCATCAGAGCCTCGATCTGGCTACTAAAAACAACCCTTGGGTTAATCATCACAAAATCACTTTGTTTTGAGTTTTTACCCCTAATATCATCAGTCAGATGCACAATACAGAGTTTTTTACTCACTCCAACTTGAGGAGCAGCCAGCCCCACCCCCTTGCCTTTGACAGCCCTCCACATGTCTTTGATCAGGTTTTTGGTGTCACCATCGAGAGGGAATTTCACATCCTCAGCCTCTTTCTCTAGTATAGGATTAGGATAAGTAACTATCTTCATAGACAAATTACAGATAAAGTTGTGGGAATTGTAAAGTCTTGACCTATTGCAGGCTATATATTCGTCTAAATGAAATCGTATTTTTAATCAAAAATTATTGTGCAAGACACTCCAAAAACCCTATTTAGTTACGGACTATCAACTGAAGCAAATGAGGCATACACTCAAGTACTCAAGGTAGCAAAGTTACTCCCATTGGTGCTATGTTGTATTGCGCTTAGGTTTGATGAGGACACAGATTATACAGGTGCACTCAGGAGACTCCTCGAAAAAAAATCAGATACTAGCTTATCACCAGAGCTATCAGAACGCCAAAAAACAATACAAACAATTGTAGATTTTGGAAAAGAAAACTGCCCTTTCCACGGATTAAATCTCGGCGAATTGATACCCTTTCCTGTCCTACAATACGTAGTTTATTCTCTGAAAATCAAGCTACCACCAATATGCAAAATAAACCCCTTGTATGAACAATTTATAGGTGTTATCGATGCTGCCGCTACACTACAACGACAACATTTTGCAATAGAAAGACTCAATCCGCAAATGAAATAAAAATGGATAAGGAGTAAGATTCTAGGTATATACAAAATATTTGTAGCCTACAAAGTTGATTACCATGACTACACTGACCACTGCTAGCTTTACGACGAGGGCGAATTGTTTTTCAGTGACTATCTTTTTGGTGAGTTGCTTGATGAATGAGCGACCTTTTTCGTACAGATGCTTTTCGGTCAAAAAATGTACTAGACTCGTGGAAATAACCAAAGAGACACAGCTGACTATAAAATATGGGAGAAAACCACGATTATTTGAGCCACTAAATGTAAAAATGCTATTAAACACATAACTAACCGAATTAGCTATCAGAAACGCGCACACGTGAGCAATCGCTGGGGCTTTGATTTTAGACTTTTCCAGAAATGTGGCTTGTGAAAAAATATTCAGAAAAACCCAAAAGAGAGCTAAATCAAATCCAGTATTCCAGACTCCGACCAATAAGAATTTGAGAATTTGTAGTAGATCCATCGACTCAGAGATGCAGTGTTTGGGGGTTTTGTCAAAGTTTGACAAGTGTGACTATGAGAGGTTGGGATATAGGTGTATGCAGCGAACTGTAGTTAAAATATCTGGAGAAAATGGAATGGGTCTCTCGAGCGTAGGTGAAATCATCCAAAAATCTCTTCAGAAACTGGGGTTTTATATTCATTCTGAGCGAGAATTTCCATCTACCATCAAGGGCGGCAAAGCCTGTAACAACATCAATATATCTGACGAGCCAATATATGGTCTTTCGGAAACGATCGATATATGTATTGGGTTGGATAGAGAGGGAGTGAAAGATGGTTTAAACACACTAAAACAAGGTGGGATTTTGATACATGGTTTTGAGAGATGGAACAAAATTATCAAGGACTTGCCAACTATAGTAGCCGAAAAAGAACTCAAAGTATTTTTGATCCCAGCTCGAGATATTGCTCTAGAGAATGGTGGTAGTTTGATCATGGTAAACACTGTGCTGGTAGGCTTTTTGTGGAAAGTACTCAACCTAGATCTGGGAGTGCTCAAAGATAAAATCACCCAACAGTTCAGAAAAAAGCCCACTCTAATCGACGTAAATATCGCCTGTCTCGAGGCTGGTTACAGGTATACAACCCCTGAATATAATGAGACTTTCCAACCCATAAATCTACAACCAAAACCCAACCAAGAAAATACTCTACTCATCGATGGAAATACTGCTCTAGCACTAGGTGCACTCCAAGGTGGTATGAGAAACTATGTCGCCTACCCGATGAGTCCATCCACGAGTATTTTGGTGTATTTAGCAGAAACTTCACACAAAACTGGTATATCTATAAAACAAGCTGAGGATGAGATAACTGCAGTACAAATAGCACTTGGGGCAATGCACGCCGGATCTCGAGCTTTGGTTTCTACATCAGGAGGAGGGTATGATTTGATGACTGAAACTGTGAGTTTAGCTGCTATGATAGAAACCCCTCTGGTAGTTGTAAATGTACAAAGACCGGGGCCTGCAACTGGACTACCGACATGGACTGCTCAAGGTGATGTAAATCTAGCTATTCATTCGAGTCATGGTGAATTTGCTCGGGTTGTGATTTCCTGCAGCGATCCACGCGACGCGTACACCAATATCCAGCACGCCTTTAATATAGCTGATGTATATCAAGTTCCGGTGATATTTTTGACTGAAGCAACCATCGGTATGAGCCAAACTACCGTGCCAATCTTTGAGCAAAACACCATTCCAATCGAGCGTGGACTCGTGAGTGAATCAGAGTTGGTGGATCTAAAATCCGAGTATAGATACGAAATTACTGACACTGGTATATCCCGCAGATGGCTCCCAACGACCAGTCCAGCTACCTATTTTGCAAATGGAGATGAACACTGGACGAGTGGGGAATTGACAGAAGACGCAGATAAATCACATACGATGCTTGCTAAACGACTACGTAAAATGGAGACAATCCTAGCAGAATTACCTGACCCAGAGATTTTTGGTGTGAAGTCTGGTGCAGATATATCATTTGTAGGTTTTGGGAGTAGTAAAAATGCAATAGAAGATATAATACACCTATACAAAAAACAAGGTATATCGGTAAATTATCTGCATTATACCTATCTTTGGCCACTAAAAACCTCCAGATTTATAGAGTTTTGTGCAAACAACGCATTTGTTTTTGGGGTTGAAGGAAATGCCACAGGTCAATTTATCACCATGCTAGAGGAAAAATCTGGTGTAAAATGCAAGGCAAAGCTCCTCAAGTGGGATGGCAGACCATTTTATATCGAGGACATGGAAGGACTAATCCAGCTCAATCTAAAAAAATAACTCAAAGAATAATATTCAAGAATAATCTATATATGCCAGATTTTACCCAGACAAATGAACTCATAGCTAAAGCCAACGAATTTGCAGCCTTTGAGACCAAACAAAAACACACTTGGTGTAATGGTTGCGGAGATTATGGGATCCTGAGCGGGCTCACTCGGGCACTAGTACTGGAGGAAATTACCCCAGACAAAGTCATGCTCTGCTACGATGTGGGCTGCAATGGAAACGCAAGTGACAAAATTGGTGGCTATACCATCCACGGGCTACACGGCCGAGTCACTGCCCTAGCAGCTGGCATAAAACTAGGCAACCCAAAACTAGAGGTAATCGCTTCGGCTGGTGATGGAGCCACATTTAGCGAGGGTATCAATCATCTGATTCATGCAGTGCGATGCGATTATCCAATCACTTTTATCGTACATAACAACAATAACTATGGGCTAACAATCGGACAAGCTAGTAGTACAACCAAACAACACTACGCCATGAATGGATCTCCAGATGGACCGATTGGGGATACACTCAATACGCTTCAGTTAGTTTTGAGTTTGAATCCTAGCTTTGTGGCGAGGAGTTTTTCTGGAGATGTAGAGCATATCACCAAGATGATCAGAGCCGGAATCAATCACCCCGGATTTAGCTATATCGAAATCATGCAAGCTTGCCCAACCTTTAATAAAAATACTCCCCAAGAGTGGTACTGGGACAAAATTCGATACATTGAAAATATCCCTGAGTATGACCCGACTGACATCTGGAAAGTACGTAAATATGTGGATAACCTCGACACTGAGCTAGTAATAGGTGTGCTCTACCAAAACATAAAGCCACATTTTGTAGAAAGATTAGAAAATAGAAAGGAGATCAAAACAAGCCCCTCAGAGGAAGTCTTTCACCACGACATCAGTGAGTTGATGCAGGATTTTATGTAGTGATTACTATCGCCTCAATTCAAAGTTTCTGGATGTTTTTGTATAAAAATATGATATTCTAATGATATTTCTGACAATTTTTCCCTAGCAATTTCATTCATATAATTGGCATATTTCTGAACACAAGAAAATGTGCAAATCAAGTCAATAACTTTTCCAACATTAAATGGTTCTGACTCAAAATTTTCCACTTTATTTAGATTTAACTGTGAATTATTATTTATATAATCAGCAGACATAATTGCATATATTGGGTTTGCAATAAACCACTCTTCACCAGTAACAGTCTTAATATAATGTTTACTAAATTCATTAATAATCTTTTTTTCTAATGAAACACAGTCGCCTGTAGCTTGATAGTATACTATATTAACAGATAGTCTATTTGTAGGTAAAGCAGTAATTTGACTATATTTTTTTATCCTTTCTCTAAAATCACTATTTTTACCAGTAAATTTGGTTAGTCCAATTTTGTAATGACCTTCGCGTTCTATCAAATATATCCAGCCTGGATTAGGCATTTTTTGTATTTCTATATCAATCTTTTCTTCTTCAGTTAAATTTTCTATACTTTTTTCTGACCCCTTAAAAAACCTAAAAGTAAAGAATATGATAACAACCCAAAAAATAATTCTAAGAAAATCTTCCATAGTATTTTCTAGGAATAATCTATAAAATTAATTTGGGCAAACTCATAAAACTAAGTTAAGGATATATCATACGATACCTACAAAATTGGGGCGTTTGGTAGGATGTGGATTACTGCATTGGTTGTATTTATATCATCTATTGGGGCTATTGTCAGATTATTTTTACTAATGACTTGTCCGATACCGTAACTGTTTGAGGTGTTTATCTGGAGTGTTGTGCCTGCTAGAGTGGTCAACGATTTTCCAGCTGACCATACAGTAAATGGATTTTTGCCAGCTACGACGTGTTGTTTCAGAAACGATTGGAGTTTTGTTTTGTTTTCTGGATTGAGATACTCAGCTAGATTTGGAACTGTTTTGAGTGCGTCGTCAGTCGGTGCAAAAACGGTGAGGTCGGGTGTGTTTTCGATATCCGTAGCTAGTCCTGATACATCCAGAGCTTTGAATAGTAGTGTAAATCTACCGTCATTGTTTAGTGCTTCGAGCGACCCTCCTGCCTTGAAGCTAGTTATAGGTGCAGTTTGAGAGCTAACTGGTTGAGCTGGGAGAATTGGAGCAACAGGGGAAATAAGTTTACTAGAAAATACCTCTGGCAAAATAATCTGATCGATCTCTAGTATGTTAAATGGTTTGGTATTTGAATATTGTTTTAGATCGATATTTAGACCACCGATAGTCATATTTTCACCATCTCTCTTTACTGGGAGTTCATTTCCAGCGAGAGTTTTTACGACACCACCATCTTTCAGATCATTTAGATTAATACCCCCAGATAGGATGTGACCCTTTAGGATATTTTGTAGAATTGGCTGATTTGCTGCGAATGTGAGTTTGGTTAAGTTTTCAGATGAAACTTTGGTAAATGCTGAGTTATTAGGAGCTAGGATTGTAGCACTAGTCAAACCATTGAGATCGCCGCCCACACCAGAACTACCTACAACACCCAAAAGAGTACTGTATTTTGGATCAGCAAGTGCAGTTTTGTAATCAAGCTTTGCATCCTGAGCACCGAGTACGCTAGAATTTGATGAGTTATTATTTGTGATATTTTGAGCTACTTTGGTTTGGTTCAAAAATAGGGGGATGAGCCACCAGAGTAATAATAAAAGTAGTAGCAGTGGTACGAGCCATTTTAGAAAGCTCCAATTGATTTCATCGTCATTTCTGCGTTGAGTTGACTTGGTTGATTTGATTTCGCTATCAGAATAGTCATAATCTAAATCAGTTTTGACATCTGAGAATTGTGGATTCGTAAATGGTTGAGATTTTTTGGAGTGAGAATCAAAATCAGAGTCCAAATCAGAATTATGGGAATGAACAAAATTACTAGCAACTCCTGCACCGACGACAGCCTCAGCCGAAACTACTTTGGGATTTGCTTTGGCTGAAGTATCAGTATCATTTAACTCACTCTTTACTACTCGAGAAACCCAATCATACCCAAACAAATAAGCATTTTCCTTGGCTAATTCTTCGGTCAGAAATAGTGTATGTGATGCTCCAACATTTTCTTTATTTACAGTATTGTCACATTTCCAGCTCCAGCCCTCAGCTTCTTCTTTGAAACCCCAGTTGAGTTTACTAGAAAACTTTCCACTTCTACCGAGTAGGTCTGAATTGTATTTGCAACCGCTTTGGCTTTTGAATTGCTGAGATGATCTACCTAGAATTTTATCACTAGGACGATCTAAATCCGATGTTGCTTCCCAAAAATATTTTCCTGAATCTGTGTTTTTGAATTTCCAATTGAGTTTTTGCATAGGTTTTTGCATAGATATATTTTACTAATTATCTAATGATTCTTTGGATAAATCTTTTTTTGTCAATTTTTATGGTATAGATTAGACTTTTTTCTCTATTAAATCCTCAATAAATTGCTGTGTCCCTTTGACGTCAGGCGAATAGGTTGAAATATCTGGAAAGTCCAAATTCATTATTTTACTCCACACCACCTGAATCAATTGTGTGAGTTTTTGAATTTCATCTGAATCCATGAGTAGCGACAGGCTGTGAATATGATTATACCCACTTCGACCGCTCTCAATAAACTCTAATTCACCAGAATTTACTACAAAATCTGAATAATCCCTAGAATTTTCAATCAATAACTTATAGAAGCCGAGCTGCTGTCTGTACAAAAGTGTTTGGACATCTGATCCTTTCCATGCTGGCTTTGCTTTTCCTGTTTTGTAATCCACGACCACAACTTCTTTGTTTCTGCTATCATCTGCAAAAATCAATTTGTCTATTTGTCCTTTGAGTCGAGCCTCACCTACAATTACCCCTTGGTGTGCAAAATCTACCTCTACCTGAACCTTTGATTCAAACACCTTGTGGGTATAATAAAACTCCAACTGTCGCTTCCCTTGATCACCAAATTTTGCTCGGTCTTGGTGAGACATTTTTTGTAAATACAGTGCTGACTCAAACTGCTGGAGGAGATATTCTATATCTGGGATACATCCAGTTTTTCTTTGTTCCACATACAGATCTCGGAGAGCTGCGTGAATAGCTGTACCATAACTCGTCTCTGGTCGCTTAGTTTGTGGGAAACTCAACAAATTATGCACTAAAAATCGCTGCGGCCCCCCTCGCTCCAAATTCAAAAAATTGTTTAAATGAGTCACACTGAGTTTATAGTTTTCTAAGTACATCAATAATAACTCTTTTTGCTGGCCGTCCAACAATATCAATTCCTGTGGTTTAGTAGTGTTTTGTAGGGCGATTGTCCTGAGTGCGTCTGGGTCAATTCCTAGGGTGTGTGAGTCAAAACTATCAAAGTTCAAATCCTGAAGTAGACTGAGTTTTTCGACAGGTTTAGCATCTTTTTTATTGAGGTGACTGGTCAAACAGAGGTGAGATTTAGCTCGAGTTAACGCCACATAAAACAAGCGGATTTTATCATCAAGATGCTCGTCCAGTGCTGTCAGTCGAAGATTTGAAACAAATGGTAAATTGCTGCTTTTAGGTTTTGGTATCCAGCCAGATTGGTTGCAGCCAACTACAAAGACATACTCAAACTCTAGTCCTTTGGATTTGTGTGCTGTCATGAGAGCCACCGAATCACTACTTTGAGCAAATGGAGATCGATCTATGAGCGGTAGATTATTTCGCTGGAGTCTATCTACAAACTCAACAATATCACGAAGCATCAAAAATGACTTGGGTTTATGAACTCGGATTGCCTGAACCAGCGTCTTTAAGTTCGACAAAAATCTGACATACTGGGGATTGACTATACCCGAATCAGAGTCAAAGTGTCGATCAAAATAATAATTTTTGTATCCAGAAATCATTGGCGACTCATCAGAATCAAGGACTTTAGTTGGTGTATTGGTTGGTATGTTTTCTACCTCCAAACCATCATCTTGAGTAGATTCTCCTAGGCTTTGATAAATGTTTTTTTCAGTTACTCCCACAGCTTTGTCTATGATCCACTCGCCCGGCTTTTCTTTTGCACGAGCACCCAGCCACTCTAAAAAAGTAGCAATTTCAGTCAGTTTTACATCTAAACCTAACTCCTCAGCACGCTTCATCTTTTGTATCCACGTAAGTCGCTCGCCAGATACTTTTTTTAGGCTGAGCTGGTATACACTATGAGGAGGCAAATTCCAAAAGTCAAGATTCAAAATGGTCGGCAACAAATCATCTAATTCAGGCTCATTTTCACTACAAAACAGTGAATTTACATACCGAAGCACCGTCAACAAACTAACTATATGCTCTTGATTAAACACATCTTGACCTCGCTCATAACTGATAGAAATATTGTGGGCATACATGATCTCAACCAACTGTGCTAAAGGAGCGTGAGTACGGGCGATAACTGCAATTTCCTTTGGAGAAACCCCACTCTGGATGAGTCGCTGGATTTCAAGTGCCACCCACACCAACTCCTCTTCACTGGTTGGAAGATCATGATACGATACAATTGTTTCGGGCTTCACCGCAAAGGCTACAATTTCTTTTTCTAACCCACTTTGACTTCCCAAACGCTCCTCGGACTGAGCGATCACCTCGGTTGCTAAATCTAGAATTTTTTGACCTGAGCGGTAATTTGTCCCCAGCGTAATCACCTGCACATCCACAAACATCTGCTGAAAATCAAACATATGCTTCACATTTGCCCCTTGAAACTTAAAAATTGCCTGATCGTCATCTCCAACCACCATTATGTTTGGTCTCCCTCGGTAGG
>JAYWFX010000053.1:0-3170 GCA_043778575.1 bacterium
CCTCAGGAACTTCTATGACTACACAGCCACTTTATTTGAAAATCTTAGTCGAGTAGTCAGTAATCATACTGAGTAAGTTGGGGTGGGTTTTGGTATAAAATAACTAAATTTAGGTATAATCAACAATGCCAAAATAATAAGAACCAGAGAAATGATGAGTAATCTGGTGATTTTTTGATCTTTGATAGATTTAAACCATCCCATTTCCTGCAATAGGAGAAGACCACCGATTGGTATTATAGAAACATATTGAAAAATATAGAAATAGCGATAACTGTCTTCAAACGCCAATGAACCAACTACCGTATTCCCATTTCCTGTTTTTTGATAGAGTATAAATACCCCCAAACCCTTCAATAAAAAGTATAGTAAAGATACAGATTGAATAAAAACGTATGATTTGAGTAGTTTAGACATATTAGATTAGATTGTAGTTTAGTTAAAAAATGATTTGTCAATACAAAACCCACTCGTAGCAAGTGGGGATTTTATGTGAAGTGTTGTATACGATCTAATTAACTTTGATATCGATTGATTTTTGAGCGATGACTGTGCCTGTGTTTGATTTGGCTACAAAATTCACTTTGTACATTCTATTCCCCCTCCAATTCCAAGGATCTAAATTAACTATAGATTCTTTATGTGGATATTCTTGGTTTGAGTTTGACATTTCATTGAGCACATCACCGTCTACTTGCCAGTACATTTTGTAGTTAGCCAAATCTGCCCCCTCCAACTCTGCTTTAAATGGTTGTGTGCCTGACACACCTACTATGCTCGTTGGCCACCAGATGTTTACTTTGCCTGATGTTGGTGATGGAGTTGAGATTGGTTGAGTCGGAGTTGGTTGCAAAATTGTTTCTGGGGTTGGTTGAGGTTTTGGTAAAGGAGTTGGGTTTGTAGCCTCTGTTCCAGCCGACATGAACCACTTTTTCATAACCTGTTCGGTCTTTTTGTTTTGTGGAGTGAAGTCAATATTTCCTTGACCACCTGCATTTGGATTTACTTGCCAATCCCAGATCTGCACACCCTTCATGTAGGATTTATCACTAAAATAGCTAAACATAGCCTCATAGCCATTTGCTTGATTGTTTTCATTGAACCCACTTGAGATAGAGCTATCCCCCGGATCCACAAACGCCTTGTCCATAGATTTATAACCAAACTCAGTAAATATAATTGGTTTTTTGTATTTATCAGCCATGGTCTTGATTTGAGAGTTACTGATGCTATCCCAAGCATTTACCAACTCTCCTACACTTGGATTTTGGGACTGAGTGAGATGAAAATATGCAGAAAGTCCAATCACATCTAAATCACCAAAAAATTCTATATAATCTTTTTCATTATAGTTTACATTGTCCCAGTTGGCACCATATGTCACCTGCCCAGCATACACGCTTCTGACATCTTTTATCATAGATTTCCAGTATCCAGTATTGCTTGGGTTGTGTTTACTACTCGTCATATTGATCATCTCAGTTCCCATCACAAACATATCTACACCCTCAGCCTGAGCAATCGATGCGTATTTCTTGAGATTCATAGAATAGTTGTAAAACCAACCAGCTCGGTCACTAGGATCGATAAAAGCTCTCCAGTTACCATCTTGTGCATCACCAAAAACCTTTATAGCGGTTTTCATCCCTAGTGATTTTGCATATTTGACACCACTAGCCAAAGACTCATCAGTGGGTGTGTTCCAGCCAGCCCTGACATCGGTTGAGTAAATGTTTGATTGGTAGAGAGGTACCACCAAGGTGACTTGATTACCACCGAGGTTTGCAAAGTTTTTCAATGAAGTCTTGTAATTACTACTACCAAAGTCAGAGTTTGACATCGGAAACATGTTCACTCCCTTTTGCCACTGAGAAATCGCTGCCTCTGTCTTGACTAATGATAGAGAAGAAAACACCAGTAACCCGACTGCAGATAGTGCTAATATTTCCTTTGAAATTTTTTGTATTGAAATAGTCATATTTTTTTGTGGTTTTTATATCAGTTTTTTGTCAAATATTTTTATCAGACTAGCAAAGTCATCGTTATTCAACATGTGTTTTGATACCTCCTTGACAAAAGCTTGAAAACATTTCTGTTTTAACAGGCGAGTTTTCGCGATATAGATAGCTAATGAAACAATAACACCGTCGTGAGAGAGCGGTGTTTTTGTTATGTCAAATTTTTTAGAGATCTAATTCATAAAATTATCCACGCAAACAAAAATACCGCTATGCGCAGTATTGTAATTGGTTATTTGGTGGACCTTAGCGGACTCGAACCGCTCACCTCATCCATGCCATGGATGCGCTCTAACCAGATGAGCTAAAGGCCCAGATTTAGATTTAATTAAATTTCAATGAAAAACCTATCTATTTTGTCATTGGTTGGACCTTCAAAAACAAAAGTAATAAAACAAGAAAGCTGGAAAACATTTTCTGGTGTGAAACTGATCTCAAAAGAAAATGGAACTTCGCTTTTGTTTTGTACTTCTGCTATAAAATCTTCTATTTCTCGTGTTACTTTATTACTCCACCATGTTCGTTTTATTTCTTTTACTTTTACTATTTGAGTTGGTGTGAGTATTAGCATAAAGTAACATTTTGGTGGTGGACCCGAAAAGATATTACCCTTTTCAAAGCCCATAATATTTCTACTTTTCTAAAAATTAACTATGGTGGATCCGGTGGGATTCGAACCCACGACCAAGGGCTTAAAAGGCCCCTGCTCTACCGACTGAGCTACAGATCCGTGCTTGTGATAAATAGTTAGCTTTTACATATTTTTGTCAAGATATACCCTAAAGACTTACTTTGCAACACCATACAACACCTATGAAATTTATATCGAGTTTTTGACATTCAGTTCTTTTTGTGCTAATTTTAGTATCGAATATGGGTTTCACTCCCGTATTTTTATTGTACACATTACCATACAAACATGCACACCACTATTAAAAAAGCTGTCATAACAGCTGGAGGATTTGGAAGTCGTTTTTTACCAGCCACAAAAAGTATCCCAAAAGAGCTTCTACCTATCATAAACAAACCTGCAATTCACTATATCGTTGATCAGTGTATTGATGCTGGTATAACAGATATCATTATCGTCTCAAAACCAGGCAACGAAGCTATCCAAGACTACTTTAGCCACAACGCGGAACTAGAAGAATA
>JAYWFX010000054.1:0-26314 GCA_043778575.1 bacterium
CCTCAGGAACTTCTATGACTACACAGCCACTTTATTTGAAAATCTTAGTCGAGTAGTCAGTAATCATACTGAGTAAGTTGGGGTGGGTTTTGGTATAAAGCAGTACAAGACTTCCAAGATGACTGCCGTTTCTATTATATTTCTAGAGCTGATAGGGGAATTAGTAGTATACAATATTTTATTGCCACAATGAAGCGTGACATTATGTACGCAATCCCAAAATTAAATTCAGCTGAAAGCTGGTCAGAAAAATCTCTTACTGGTGAAGAAGAAGATTATCTTCAGACCGAAGAAGACAAGTTTAGAGAACAAGTTTTTGGAATGGGTGTGGGCGCTTTACTTAGATTATTAAATGCTGTTCGATCAACCCCAAAAGCAACTGTTAAATTATTGCAGGATACTGATTTTGACGGCATTTCTGAATATTATGAAAAGGTACGTCTTTAGTAAAGAATATCTCGCTTTTTGTGCAAAAAAAGCCTACTCAATCAAAATAATTTTGCAGAAAGCTGAGTAGTTTTTAACAAGTTTTCTGCCAATGCTCAAAAGACTAGATCGTGTTTCTTTGTTATGACTAGCTCCACACAATCAGGTATTTTGCATAAATTCGCACCAATATAGGCATTTTGGTTTTTTTTGAACTACACCTCAGTATTTTTTTGAATTTGTGGAAAAATGTTGTTAGAGAGGGTTGTGTTGGTGCTGATAGGTACAATTTCTAACTGTTCACCGTAGTGAGAAAAGATAACACGATGATCTTTTTTTGCAAGATATATTACTCCAAAATCGTATTTGACAATTCAGTACAATAATACATAAAGATTATACATATAAATTGTATGTATGATTAAAACGATTACAGTGACAGAACTCTTGCGTGGATTTGGTAAAGTAGAAAAGTATTTAGAAAAGGGCTTTAGTATAGAAGTGCAGAAAAATGGGGTAATTATCATGATAATAAACCAGCCACTTCAAAAAAACAAAAAAAGAATTCCGCCGACAATTAGCACACAAATCAAAATAGACGCAAACCAACTCACTAGTAAATTTATACAGGAAAACTGGATGTGATATGAAGTCAAAAACCAACTATGCACTGGATACAAACATATTGGTGCACGCCCTCGATACAAATGATGAATATTTTAAAAATTGTATTCGATTAGTCGAGTGTTTGTTTGATGAAAATCAACCTGTATATGTTTCTGATACGGTATTATACGAGTATTTTGCAGTACTCTCAAACACCTATTTTAAACACGATACGTCTCTGGCTACACGAACATATGAAATCATGCTAGAAGGGGTATTGAGCGCCAAAAAACTCCTCACCACGACTCAAAACACACCGAGAATAACTCTAAGCTTCCTAAAAAATAAAGGTTATTCAGGTAAGTCCATCCATAGTTTATTGCAGTCAGCAATTTTAATAGAGCATGAAGTCTACACAATTATCACCTACGACACTAAAAGCTTTGAAAATATACCCAATTTGTACGCTGTGCTTCCAGAAGATTTCCGTCCTCAATAGAAATCAAAGGCAAACAATGAAATTGCCAAAAGTATTGTTTCGTTTTACAGATCTAGTATGCACATCAAAAAACCACCTATCGATATTACTCTGTACGATAGCTATCAAAAGAAATTGGTTACTATACAGCCAGATGAGACAGTTGAGCAAAACACTATCAAACTCTATCGCTGTGGGCCTACAGTTTATTTCTATCAACACATTGGAAATGTCGCTGGGGCTTGGCTAACTGATACTATTGTAAACATTGCACGATTGGGAAACTGGCATGTGGAGCATGTAGAGAATATCACTGATGTAGGGCACCTAGTTGGGGATGGGGACGATGGTCAAAATGTCGCAGACTCTGAGGACAAAATGGAAAAAGGTGCAAAACGGGATGGTAAAACTGTACAGCAGATTGTCGATTATTATACAGATGACTACCGAGCACAATGCGAAGCTCTCAACATACATTTACCCAGAGGGAAGCATAATCCAAAAGCCACTGAGTATATTCAAGAACAAATGATTTTAGCTTTAGAAATGCTGAAAAAGGGTAGGGCTTATTTGCTAGAGGACGGCATATATTTCGACTCAGAAGCAAACCAAGACCTAGATACTCCGTTTAATCTGATCTTTTCTGGAGATAACCAGTTTACAGGTAGAGACATCAAAAACATTACTAAAAATCCAGCTGACTTTGCCCTTTGGAAATACGTAGACGAAAAAAGTTTACAAAAATGGAGATTTATTGATTTTGAGACACCTCTTGGTTTGATTTTAGATAATGATTTACGTGTTATTCCTCATCTTTGGGGTTGCCCTGGTTGGCACAGTGAGTGTGTGGCTATGATTTGTGGAATACTTGGAAAACAAGCAGTATCCAAATCCTTTTCTTTTTCACAGTTTACCTCTCCAAAACCTGTTATTGATATTCATATTGGGGGGGAGGATCACATAGACATACATCATAGAAATGAAATATTGCAGTCTGAAGCACTGGGTTTTCACCTATCAAAATACTGGGTGCACAACAGATTTATCACAGTCGATTCCAAAAAAATGAGCAAGAGTGTCGGCAATGTATATTCAATTACTGGAGATCCGAGCAAAACTGGCATGGAGTCAATAGTGAACAAGGGGTTTGACCCTATCGCATATAGGCTGATGCTGTTTGAACACCACTCTAGCCAGCAGATTGACTTTACATGGGAAAAACTGAATCAAAGCCAAAACAGGCTTCATAATCTGAGAAAAGAGTGTGCAAAAGTGTCTGCATATTGGCGATATATGAAGGATGTTGGTATAGACTGGGAGTGGAACATGGAGGAGTGGAAGACAATAAAGAAAAGCTGGCGTAAAATACTAGCTGAAAACCTCAACACGCCAGAGTTTTTACACCAATTCACCAAATATCTACTAGAAACTACAAATAGAATCGCACAGGAAAACATGCTGAGCAAAAACGCCTACAATGTGTTATTTTTATACGACCACAAAATTCTCAAACTCAATCTATTTCCGAGTATTCCTGATCATGTACTGAAACTGGGATCAGAACGGCAAAGTGCTAAACAAGATAAAAACTACAAACTAGCAGACGAACTCAGACAAACTATCATAGCAGAGCACTGGCAAATCGACGATTACCCGTGGGGCTGGGGCATTTGGAAGAAATAGTATCTTTACAACCAACCAAAAACCATCTATATTTGGACAAATGGCTATCCAGCTCAACGCATCCTCAATCGGTCAAAATACCGCACCTAAGGTTTCAACTGCCAGTACTAACCTCATGCACAGGACTCGCAGGGTAAAAGATGATTTAGATAGATTTTTTGTAGAGGCAGACACTCAAGCAAAAGCAAAATTCCTGAATCTACCGTATATCGATTTGTTTGGTTTTCCTATTGACACAGCCCATCTGAGCATGATCGAGCGAAGTAAGGTTGAAAAAATTAAAATGGGTGTTTTTACTGTTAAAAACAAAGTTGTCTATGTGGCCACACCATCCCCAAACACAGACGGTCAAGCGGAATTTATCGACAGCTTAATCAAAGAAGACTTCACTCACAAACTGTTTTTATGCTCACAGTTTTCGCTTAACAAAATCCTGAGTACATATAATTACGTTGTGGAGGTAAAAGAAGTGAGTGATGATATAAATATTACTGAGGCAAGCATGGATTCTGTCGGCAAAAATAAAAATAGTCTGCGTGATTTGCCAAAGATATTGTCTACCCTTTCTACATCTAAAGTAATCGAGACTATTCTCATAACCGCTCTTCAAAACAACGCCTCTGATATCCACTTTGAGCCAGAAAAAGAAATTTACAACCTGAGACTAAGACTAGATGGAGTGCTCCATACATTTGCAAACCTGCCAAAAGATAGTCAAAAAGGAATCGAAAGCCGATTAAAGATCTTGTCTGGAGTAAAACTCAATGTAGACAACACACCGCAAGATGGTCGTTTTAGTTTCCAAGCTCATGGTAAAGATATTGATGTGCGTGTGTCGATGCTTCCATCTAGTTATGGATATTCAGTCGTTATGAGACTTCTAGGTACTGGCAGTGTAGCTTTGGAACTATCAAATCTAGGGTTCACAGGACTTGCAAAAAAACGAGTAGAATTAGCCATCAGCAAACCTCAGGGATTGATTCTCACGACAGGGCCTACAGGAAGTGGAAAGACGACAACGTTATATACATTTATAGGAGATTTAAATGACGGTGAAAGTAAAATTATCACTTTAGAAGACCCTATAGAGTACAAACTACCCGGTATTTCACAAACTCAAATCGATGCAAAAGCTGGGTATACTTTCGCATCTGGTTTACGCTCAATTCTCAGACAAGATCCTGATATCGTAATGGTTGGTGAAATCCGCGATCCAGAGACAGGTGAAATTGCTGTTCAAGCATCACTCACTGGTCACCAAGTACTATCTACCATTCACACCAATGATGCTGCTGGAGCTATCCCTCGTCTCATGGAAATGGGTATCAAGGGTTTTTTGCTGGCTGATTCACTAGCTGCTATAATCGGTCAAAGACTCGTTCGAAGACTCTGTCCAAAGTGCCAAATTCCAAACACGCTAGATGAAGATCAAAGAAAAGTCGTTATCGAACAACTCAACAAACTCCCTAAAAACGCCGAAATAAAAATCAAACGCCCCCTCAATTTTACCACCTGTAAAGGATGTGAGTTTTGCAATGGTTTAGGATACAAGGGTAGGGTGGGTATTTACGAGGTTATGGTCATCACCGATGGTCTCAGAACACTCATATCAAACAAAGAGCCCTCGATCGTAGAAGTACGCGATATAGCAAACAAAGAGGGTATGGTAACCATGCTCCAAGATGGGATTTTAAAAGCTTTAGATGGTCTAACTGATGTAAAAGAATTGATGAAAAATGCAGGATAATCACCGATCGAAAAATGGTATGTGAAACAGATGAAGTACAATTTGACCAACAATGTATTTAGTAATCACAACTGGTACTTTACCTCTTAGGTCAGTAGAAAACTTTGTAAATTCAATTGCAAAGTTAGTTATTTCTACCTCTGATATTTGCGGTAATACCCTACTAAATATAGCTGCACTTCCAAATTCTTCAAGTAAAGATAGGAAATGATTGTGCTTAATTAATTCGGCTGTGCTCTCAAAAAACTTTGCTACTTCCTCTTGATCCAGATGAGTAAGTGCTATTCCAGGGGCTTCAATTGCTAGAGATATCCCATCGTTTAATAATGTTATCACAATCGAAAAATATGCAAGCTCTAGTATAACATTCAATATTTTCCCAAACGCCTCTTTGTTTGTTTGTCTTTCGTGTGGTTTAGATAGCAAATTTGTCAAAATAGTCTTCTTACTACCTAAGAATCTATTGCTCATTTCCTGAAATGATTCTAATTTTGAAGACCCAAGATTGGATTCGGCTTTAGTAATCTCCACTTCAATCAATTTAGCTAATCTGGTGATAGCACTACTTTCCTCCAGCTTAATTGATTCATACAACTTGCGTAACAGTGTATATCCGTTGTTTTCAGAGATCTCACCACCGTCTACATCAACTCGTGCAGGTCTTGAGTCTAACGCAATCTGGTCTGTTTCAGGATTGATGTTATCAACCTCTCTCGTCTTTACACTAGAAGTAATTCTCGAGGCTAGCTCATATAAATACTGAGATGCTTGTTCCTGCCTCTCTAACCCCTCTTGAATCTGAGTTATTGCAAATTTTGTTAGACCTAACCCAGCTGTTTCTAAGTTCATATATAATTTATTATTGTTTTGCTTCTATGTTTTGTTTAAAAAGGCTTTTAAAAGCAAATAACTCTACAAAGAGAAAACCTGATTTATGTCAAATGTTGACAACTTTACTTGTTATTAGCTTAGACTCTAAATACGTTAAAACTTAACAGTTCAATTAATTATTATGTCATCACAACTCACCAAAGAACAGACCTATATCATGATCAAGCCTGACGGTGTAAATCGTGGATTGGTTGGAGAAATTATCAGCAGAATTGAAAAAACTGGTTTGAAACTCGTTGCTACAAAAATGTTTGTTTGTGATGTCGATCGTCTTACTGTGCATTACGGCAAAGACGATGCTTGGTGCGAAGCAAAAGGTCAGAAAGCAATAAACAATATTATCTCAAAAGGTGAACAACCTACAAAGCCAGCTGTAGAATATGGTAGGGATATTGTACGAGCACTGCTGAGTTTCATGAGTTCTGGGCCCGTGGTTGCAATGGTGTGGGAGGGAAACAGTGCTGTAACTGTTGTCAAAAAGCTTGTTGGAGACACCGAACCAGTTTCTTCACCTGTTGGTACAATACGAGGTGATTTATGTATCGATTCGTACAACTTAGCCAACGATGACGATAGAGCTGTTCGAAATCTCATCCACTGTAGTGACATGCCAGAAGAGGCTGTAAAAGAAATTGGTATTTGGATGAGTTCTGATGATATTTGCGGCTATTCGACTGCAAACGAGTCAGTAATGTATTAGAAAATACTAACAATATAATCATGAGACAAAGTTATGCCAAAGCAACCATTAACTATATATTGGTGTAGGTGTGAATTTAGAATGCTGGATAACCCAGCTCTTTTTCACGCCACAGAATACGCCAGTGAGAAACAGACACAGTTTCTACCTGTTTCGTTTTTAGATACAGATTTAGTGGAAAGTAACTGGATGAATATCGGCACAAATAGACGCCTGCTTCTAGCAAAAATTCTTGGAGAGTACAGTAAAAATTTTAAAAGCTTTCATATTCAAACTGGCGAGGTTAGTGATTTTTTCGAAAGAATCGGCCAAGAATACGAACTAACAGTTTTTGCAAACAATGATGGTGATCCGTATTCGAGAAGGCGATTCAAAAAAATACATGATATTCTAAAGAAACATAACTGCGAACTCAAAATTATAGAGGACTATTTCTCCATCAACAAGGACTTAGTTTCAGGGTCTGGAAATATATACTCAGTTTTTAGCCCACTTAGAAATGCTTCAATTGATACTTTTTTATCTTCACAAACACTTCCTAAGCCTGATTTAACTAGACTAAATTATCTACACCTTTCAGACTCACTTCCAATCTCTGATATCTACCAGCACATACAAAAACCAAACATTTTAGAGTACGGTGAAGATTATACACTTAACCTTGACGAATTACTCCCAGAATCTAACCTACAATCATGGTTTATTACAGAAGATTCATGTCTTCAGCACTTTGAGACATACACAAAGAATTCCATAATCACATACAAAAAAGATCGCGACAGTTTAGAAAAAGACAGCTTGAGCTACACCAGCACCAGCAAAATGAGCCAAGCTCTCAAATGGGGTCTTGTTTCTAGCCGTACCCTAAAAGACATTATTCTTAAGTACCACCCAAAACCAAAATCAGATGAAAACCTATTTCAATACATATCTGAGTTAATATGGCGAGAGTTTTATAGATATATACTTTGGCATAATCCAAATGTATTGGATACAGAGTTTCAACCAAAATACCGATCAACTATCCAATGGATAAGTGGGGTAGAGGCACAGCACCGATTCAAAAGTTGGATACTTGGTAAAACTGGATACCCTCTTGTGGATGCAGCCATGAATCAAATTGCTCAAACTGGCTGGATGCATAATAGAGCTAGAATGATGGTAGCTAGTATACTTACCAAAAACCTAGGAATCGACTGGCGATGGGGACAAGACTACTTCAGAAGAGTGCTTGTTGATTTTGATGAAGCAAGCAACAATGGTGGTTGGCAATGGGCCGCAAGTGTGGGATCCGATCCAAAACCTATTCGCATATTTAACCCATACATCCAAGCAGAAACTCATGATAAAAATAAAAAGTACCAATCAAAATGGTTGCCCAGAGATTATGATTTTACTAAAAAGCCCATAGTCGAGCACAGACAAGCTAGAGACGAAGCACTCAAAAGGTACAACCTATCAGGAAGCAAAGAGGGTATGGCTATTAGAGATTTCTAATAAGTTTGTTGATACATATTTAACCAAGCTACACACAGCCACTTCAAAACTTTCTTTGGAAATCAGTTTTTGCTAAACACTCTATTAATAATTGGGTTGTATTCTGCGGTGTATAGAACCTATTTGATATCTATTGATACATCAGGTTTGCGTAATCTAAATCTGCTATACTTGCAATCGGAATCCAAGTATCATCTGTAGAAATAATCTGTATCGGGTTCGTCTTTGAATAACTATTATACATATCAGTTATATAGGATTCTTTCTCTGAAGAATCAATTTTTTCAGGAACATATCGAATCATTTTGTTTGGAAAATATGAAACAGCTATGTTAGCGAGGTTCGAAACAAACTCTTGGGGTTTTTCCACAACCTCGATGAACATACCATCTTTATTAACGCGGAATACACCAAAACTTTTGATTTTCTCTTTATCATTAACCACCTTGGCCATTAGACATGCAATTTGAGGTTTCAAATCTATATGGTCAAAAATATTTTTAAAAGTTTCCTCACCATGTATATCATCACAGTTTTGAATCAAGTAATTAGCTGTCAAATGTTCTGGGTTCGACGACTCATACAAAGCTGTTCTCAAGGCATCAAGCGTACCGCCTTTTGGATTATACTGCCAGACATATTCAATAGGAACACCCTCAAATGAATAACCAAAGAAGTCTATAATTTGATCACCTAAATGGGATATTACAATTAAGTACTTATCAACAGCTTTATTGACCCTTTCCATGTTCCATTGAATAAGTGGCTTACCATTAACCTTGACTAGTGGCTTCGGTATTGTTTCTGTAAGCGGATTAAGTCTTGTACCTCTTCCTCCAGCAAACATTATGGAAATAAACATAAATACAACTTGACAAATCATACATAATAGATGGAGATAGTCAAGATATGAGCTTATCGAAGTATTTTTATGGCGTTGGGCGACGCAAAGCATCAACTGCCCGGGCTAAGTATTATCCTAGTGAAACAGAATTAGTGATAACAGTAAACAAGAAAAAGTTTAAAGAATACTTCCAAGATTTCTACGCTCAAACAATCAACGAAGCAGTTTCAAATATTGGGATAAGGACAGGTAAAATAGATTTTTTCATCAATGGTGGTGGTATAATGGGCCAAGCTGAGGCGGGGAGGTTAGCATTAGCTAAGGCAATGTTACTATCTGATGAAGGATTTAGACCAGTGCTAAAAATTCATAAATATCTCACAACTGATAACAGAAAAGTGCAATCAAAACGACCGGGTCTCAGAAAAGCCAGAAAAAGAGAACAGTGGAGTAAGCGTTAATACATCTTAAATTAATTTTAATTATGGCACATAAAAAAGCTGGAGGATCCAGTAAAAATAACAGAGATTCTAGATCAAAAAGATTGGGAGTAAAAAGGTTTGGTAGTCAGTTCGTTGCAGCAGGAGAAATTCTAGTCAGACAACGCGGAACAAAATTTCATCCCGGTCTCAACGTTAAAAAAGCTAGTGATGACACACTTATCAGTCTAACAAAAGGAACTGTAAGATTTTTAAAGCGAAAGATTGTGGCATTTACTGGAAATTTACAGACTCGCACTTTTGTTTGTGTCGATCCTCACTCTGAACTATAATAAATTTAATTTGATATATAAAACATGGCTGTACCGCGAAGAAAAATTACTAAAAGACGTCAAGGTGAACGACGATCACAGAGTCACCAAAAAGTTGTTCCTATTTTTAAAGCATCTTGCTCAAACTGCGGAAACTCAGTTATGCCTCATCGTGTTTGCTCAAACTGCGGTTTTTATAAGGGAAAAAAGATTATAGCTAAGCTATATGCATAAATAATGTATGGAGGAGTCAATTTGGAACAAAGAATTAAGAATAATACTCTTTACTTCTATTTATCAGAATATTTTCTGGGAATATTTTCCAACTATACCTTTCTATCCCGATTGGGAAAACATTTCGGAAATATTCGAGAAATCTTTGTCATCCTCTAATGTAGACGAACTAAATCTTCTATATTCATTCTTTCTTCTACACAAACAAGATCTTATTAACAAGCTTAAATTATTTCTCACTAGTTGGGATAAAACACATCTGATTATACAATCATGTCTATTGTGTGCATCTGTAGAGCTATCTAGTAAGCAAACAGGTAGCCCTGACAAAGTATTAGCACCCTACCTCCGTATTGCTGATAGTTTTGACTCAGGTTCAAACGTGGGTGTTGCGCACGCCGTACTTAGCAAAGTTATTGAATCCTCTGGTGATTATATTCATATCTCGCTACCGAAGTCCTGAACAACGAAGATAGTGTTCACATTATTTAATTTACCATAACCTATTCCAACACCTGTTTCACTGACATTTTGATTCAATATATTATCTCTATGGCTGGGCGAGTTCATCCAAGCATTAACTACATCTTGAGTGTTTGCAAAACCGTTTGCTAGGTTTTCCCCCGCAACCATATATTGGTAGTTTGATTCTTTGATAAAATCTGACCATTTTTTATTAGTAGTGGGATTTATATGTGAAAAATATTCGTGCTTGTTCATGTCTTTAACTTTCATAACGGCAGACTCAGATAATTTCGGATTGGGTATGAGTGGTTTTAACTTTTTATTAGTTCTTTCTTTGTTTACAGCATTAATTATCTCAGATGTAGTATATTTATCCACGAGTGTGTTAGTCTGAACATTTAGCTCTCTAGACAGAAAATAGACAAAGACCCATATTGATAACACACATACGAGAGCACTAGAAACAACCTGTGTAAATCTAAATGACATTAATTTTTTTGTTTTTATTTATATAGGTTGAATTATAGCAATTATTATTATAACAGACAAGTCCTTATGGAAAAGAAATATATGAGAATAATTCCATTTGCAACTTGCAATGACGAGGTTCTAAACTTTAGCTATATCTTGTGTATAACAACGTCTGGGTTTGAAACCATAAAACTACCAGCTCACATTTCAAAATTACCCTATAATCATCTTCTTAGTGGAATATATGCAATTAATTGTGAACTAACAAAAACAAGAAAAAACTGGATTTTAAAAGAAATACAAAAAAGTGAGCAAATCTTAACCCCTTCTACATATAGTGATTATGTAAAAATAGAAGCTATTAGGGCAATTATTCTAACCTATTACCAGCCTAATCATAAAAACGATATCTTGGAATTTATACTATGTTACTTCGAAGATCACAGTATTGCAAATATTTCTAAAATAGAATTTAAAACAAAATTAGATATTTTCTTTGGTTTCAAAACAGGTTCATGAAAATTATCATCTGGGAATTTTTAATGGGATGGATTTGTACACACTGTAAACAAGTTTTTGTGCGGAAATGTGCGGTGTATAGATATACATTGCGCAAGTGATTCCATTTTGAAGCAAAACACTCTGGTTGTTAATGGTAATAGTGCTGTCAACTACATAAACGCCCTGTGAATTTTTAAAAGCATATTTGCCTCCAAGCTCGCATCGCTGAGACCATAATCTAAGAAACCTAGTGGCAAAATAAACCTGTCTAAAAAAACCCTTGAAGTATTTCCAGTTTGGATTCTCATCGTAACAAGATTTTGATTTGTTTGGATTTTCAAAACAATAATACCCTGTAGCACGATCCATTATAAACTGTAGGTCTGCATCTAAGGCACGGGTTGCGTTCTTACCATATATTAGACCAGATTCTTTTTGTATAAGTGTTATTAATAATGCTGGGTCAACTGGCTTTGCTTGATTGTTAATACAAATTTCAGTAAAGACTGTGTGACAACCGTTTCCAATATCACCCTGTGACAAGCCCCATATTAATTCCGCAGTTGATAAATATGTATATTTTGACAGAATTTTACTTGGTTGAAGGTGATCAGGCTTTGTCAATATTTTAGATGAAGCCATCAGATCATCATCGTTTTCAAGCGATATTAAAAATGACTGTTTAGCTAGGATACTTTTGTTTTGGGCTAAATATTCTTGAATTTCAATAGCTGAATTAAAATGTTTGTTTGTATTCACATCACTGTTTCCCAATATCATTGAAGCAGTAAATGATTGAGGCAGCGCTAGACAAGTTACCTGCAAGCCCATAATTAAGATTAAGAGTAAAGTAAAGTAAAGCTTTACTATGTTTTTTTTTACACACATTATCATTCAAGCAGTGAAATATAAGCAGGTAGAAGTGTCAAATAAATGAACGATTTACAAGTTGTGAACATAATCACTTTATTTGATTTTAAAAGGAATAAAAGTAGTTATGAACATAGTTATGAACATCTGTGAACATAGTTATGAACATCTGTGAACATATAGCTCCAAAAGACGTGTTATTTTGAAGTTATGAACATCTGTGAACATAGTTATGAACTTATATATAGTGCTCTATTTGAGTTGTCAACACTATGTGATAATTATAGCGAAGTCTCATTGTGTTATTAAAATAGTATTCCTGCTCTCAGTAATCAGTTATGAACATAGTTATGAACATCTGTGAACATAGTAATATAAATATATAGTGTATAAAGTATTGGTAAGGATTATTGGTTTGACAAATTCTAAATTTTGAGTGCAATATTAGCTGAGAAAAAATAAAATAAAATAAAAACGCAAATCTACAACAAATAAAAACAATACACCGCTATTCTTTGGCTTCTAGTGAAACCCACAATATATATTTTGTGCGTAAAAAAACCTATAATTGTAAATTATTTTTAATTTTAATACTATGCCTAAAGTTGCCATCCCAAGTCATTTGAAAAATGTAGAGTCTGTTAGTCTTGAATTGATGAGTCCAGAGGAGATGATAGACATGAGTTTCGGCGAGGTATTAACTGCTGAAACTATTAATTACAGAACTGGTGCCCCACAAATGAATGGTTTGTTTTGCCAAGCAATATTTGGCCCAGTAAAAGATTGGGAATGTGCATGTGGTAAATACAAAAGGTATAGATACGCTGGTATTATTTGCGATAAATGCGGTGTTCAGGTGACTCATTCTACAGTAAGAAGAGAGAGGATGGGGCATATCTCACTTGCTGCACCGTGTGTTCATCCATGGTTCTTGAGAATTATACCTTCAAGAATTGCTTTAATATTAGACATGAAGACGATTGACGTAACAAAAATAGCTTATTTTTCTGCATATGTTGTTACTGAAATAAATGAAGACCTACGGCAAGAGTATCTGTCAAAAATAGAGAAAGATTCACAAGTTCGAATCAAACAAGTAAAACTAGATTTTGATAAGAGATTTGATGATATTTCTAGACAGTTTCAAAAAGATAAAAGCACAAGTAATTTCGATCCTGAAAATTTGAAGACAAAATACGAATCAGACAAAGAAATCTTTAAGATGCAACAAGCTGAGTTAGTTTCAAAGATTGAAACAATTGCACAAGTTGCATATCAAGAGCTTACCTCTCTCAAATACAAGGATGTTATTACTGAAGTAATGTATCAGGAGCTAGCACAAAAATTTGGACCTGTTTTTAAAGCTGGTATTGGAGCTGAAGCAATCGATTCTTTGTTGAGCAATATAAATTTACAAACAATGTTTGATGATCTTAAGATTAAATTGTCTGTTGCAAAAGGTCAAAACAAAAAGAAACTCTCAAAGCGATTTAAATTAGTAAAAAACTTTTTAAACTTTAATACCAAACCAGAGTGGATGGTTTTGAAACGAATAATGGTTCTACCTCCAGATCTTCGACCTATGTTGCAATTAGATGGTGGAAGGTTTGCAGCTTCAGATTTAAACGAACTCTATCGTAGATTGATAAATCGTAATAATCGACTGAGAAAATTAATTCAAATTGGAGCCCCTGAGGTTATTTTAAGAAATGAGAAGCGTATGCTTCAAGAGTCAGTAGAAGCTTTAATCGACAATTCTGCTCGAAATGGAAAGCAGGTTATGGCGTCCACTGGAGCTCGTCGACCACTCAAATCCCTCACCGATGTTTTAAAAGGGAAGCAGGGAAGGTTTAGACAGAATTTGCTAGGAAAACGTGTAGATTACTCAGGTAGGTCTGTAATTATTGTAGGCCCTAACTTAAAATTAGATCAGTGCGGCTTACCTAAGGACATGGCGTTGGAACTATTTAAGCCGTTTTTAATGAGTCATGCAATAAGTAAATCTGAAAAAGGTTTACTCTCAGAAGAGCATCAGGTCTATAATGTTCATTCAGCTAGGAGGCTTGTAGAGAGTCGTCACCCAATTGTGTATGATATGTTGGATGAGGTGATTGCTGACAAGTGTGTATTGCTTAACCGTGCGCCAACACTGCATCGACTATCGTTTATTGCTTTTAGACCAATTCTGGTTGAAGGAAAGGCTATTCAACTACACCCTCTTGTTTGTAAGGCCTTTAACGCTGATTTTGATGGTGACCAAATGGCTGTACATTTGCCAATAACTATCAAGGCCCAGCAAGAGGCTAGAGAACTCATGCTTGCTACCAAAAACCTTTTAAAACCAGCGAGTGGTGATTTAATTATGGAGGGTAATCAAGATTTGCATCTCGGTGTTTATTACCTTACTTTTGCTCAACTTGATGGTGTTGAACCAAGATTGTTGCCGTCGTTTAGTTCTCAAAACGAAGCTATTCTAGCTTTTAAAAATGGACATATCACTGTTTCGCAGCCTATCCAAATTAAAGGTGTTAAATCTCTAACTGCTAGAACAGTTACTACAGTCGGTCGTGTTATTTTTAATAATTGCTTGCCAGATGGGTATCCCTTTCAAAATGAAACATACACTAAGAAAAACTATAGTGGACTTTTGAACAATTTGTATCATTCAGCTGGTCAAGATGTCACCGCGAAAACACTTGATATAATTAAAGATGTGTTATTTTTCTACGCTACAGCATCTGGTATTTCAGCATCATGTGATGACCTAACTATTCCTGTTGGAAAGCAAGATGTGTTGGTAAAAGCTCGGGAAAAAGTTTCTTATATTCAAAGTGCATTTGAAGATGATGGCTTAATGACTGAGATTGAGAGGTATAGACAAGTTGTGAATGTGTGGAGATCTGCCTCTGAAACCATTGCAAAAATGACAGAGAATCAAATGAGTAACGATAAAAATATTGATATCATTATCAAGTCTGGTGCTCGTGGGAATGTTTCACAGTTAAATTTGATGGTCGGTATTCGTGGACTTTCTGTTGACGCTTCAGGTAGAATTATTGAACTTCCAGCTCAACATGGTTATTTAGAAGGTTTAAATGGTCTTGAGTATTTTATCAGTATGAAGGGTCAAAGAAAAGGTCAGGCTGACTTGGTTCTAAAAACCGCAGATGCTGGATATTTGACTCGTAGGTTAGTTGATGTTGCACAGAATGTTATAGTGATGGCAGATGATTGTAGCACACTTCAAGGTGTAACTATAAACAAGGAAAATAGTGCCAGGATTAACAGAACTATATGGGATAGAATATATGGTAGATATCTGGCCCAAGATATTATCTTTAACAAAAAGACACTAGCTTTGCGTAATGATCTCGTTGATTTTGTATTGCTTGCAAAACTGAGAGAGTACGATTTAGATAACCTCATTGTCAGAACAAGCACTAAATGTGAACTTTCCCGTGGTATATGTATAAAATGTTACGGTATAGATTTTTCTACTCATAAGCCAGTTACTGAGGGAAGCACGGTTGGTATTATTGCAGCTCAGAGCCTTGGTGAGCCAAGTACACAACTTACAATTAGTTCAAAGCACACTTTTGGAGTTGTTACTAAGTCTGACATCACTAATGGTTTACCTCGAGTGGAGGAGATTTTTGAAGGTAGAATTCCTAAATATATTTCACCCATCGCAACAAATGATGGTGTGATAAAAGCCGTTGAAGGGAGTATCGACAACGGATATTTGGTCACAGTTGAAAGTAGTGGTATAATAACTACACTACCTTACAATCAGGTGCAGTCAAAACTTCTAGTCACCAATGGTCAAGAAGTCGATGACAAACAATTATTAATGATGAGTAAGGTCGGTGAGGTTACCCAGAGTTTCGCCCAAGGTATTATACACACCACTGAGAACTCAATAACGGTAACCTCAAAAGAGCTTATTGTTCACGAGTACCAGATAATTCCGGGTATACAGCTTCAATTCAATGTTGGTCAAAAAGTTAGACGTGGTCAGTCCCTAGCTGAAGCTCCGTTGGATATGCAGAATGTACTTGATATGGTTGGAATTGATGAATTGCAAGAGTATGTGATTCAAGAGTTAATCGGCATCTATAATGCAAACGGTATCTCTGTGAATGAAAAGCACATTGAGGTTATTATTAGGCAAATGTGTGGAAGAGTTCAGGTTGTCGATCCAGGAGATAGCGATTTAATATCTGGTGATCAACTAGGACTAACCTCTGTACTGAGTCAAAATAAGTCGTTTAGAGAAAAAAACCAAAAGGAAATTTTATTTAAAAGAATTGTAACTGGTATTTCAAAAGCTTCACTCTCAACTGAATCCTTTTTATCAGCCGCTTCTTTTCAAGAGACCTCGCGTGTTCTTGTCGAAGCCGTTACTAGTAAAGCTAAAGATTATTTATTAGGCTTAAAAGAGAATGTTATTCTTGGGCAATTAATCCCAGCAGGTACAGGATATACCGCATCTATTTCTACTAAGCTTACAGCACCATTAGAAGAGTTTTCTGAACTGGAAACAATAACTGAAGATTAATGTGAATCAATTTAATTATGCGTATTGTCTTGGGCATCAACCATCGGTTGGAGTTTCTGAAATATTATCTAATCATAAAGTAGAAGAATACAGCATATCTAAAGACGGAAAAAGTCTATACACAAACACACTTCTTGATATACAAAAGCTTGGTTCTGTAAGGTATGTTCTAAAATATATCAACACCACTAAAACAATTGGAGACGCTATCAATTTTATATGTGATGAGATAAGTAGTTCTGAGGATAAAAAAAGAAGAATAGGTGTGATCGTTCCACTGCAGTTTCATTCTCAAGTCCTTCAGGATTTAAAAAAAGTCGTGAAACATGTATCTTTAGTTAAATCTGAGTTTGATTACACATTTGGACACTGGAAGTCTACTAAAAATTGGTATGTAATCAATAAACATGGAAACAGTGTGCTCCTTTGGAAAGTACATGCAGTTTTCGACCAACAGTTTTGGGCTGAGATGGATGTAAAACTACCATACTCCGACATGAGACGTGGTATTATTAACTTAAAACTAGCAAGAACTCTAGGTACATTCTCTACAAAAGATATTTGTTGGGATCCGTTTTGCGGTTTAGGTAGAGTCGTAGCAGCTAATTTGGATAAGAAAAAAGAGTGGTATGCTTCTGATATTGACAATCTCACTAAAGAGGTTATTCGGAACGTTGTCCAAGCCAAATTTCTTTTTGCTTCTAGAAAACATACTGAAATCGGTGATACTTTTAAGTCAGTTTTTGTGTGCAATGCAGAACATTTTAATAACATTGAAAAAACAGTCGATCTAGCCCGAACCTCAATTGTAACTGAAGGATTTTTAGGTAAAAATTTTAATTCTCAACCTACACTCAAGGATATAAATGAGCAGATGAGAAATTTGTCAAAAATGTGGTCAAATGTATTGCAGCAAGCACAGGTTTATCGTATTCCTGAATTAGTTTTTTGTTTGCCGTACTACCATCTTCCAAAAAACATTGATAAGCTAGCTGAGCATCTACTTTATGAGATAGATGGTAATGATATTATACCTCAGTTTCAAAACGAACTAGCTAACAAGTTTGGTTATGTGGCTGACAAAATTGACAACACAAAATCATTTCTGCTGTATTCTCGACCAAATAGTTTTGTTGGTCATTGTATAGTAAAACTTACTTTGATATAACAATGGGTATGATACGAATTAAAACACAAAACATACTTATATTTTTATGCGTTATTTTGACCATAACCAGTGGTGTTTTGCTTTTTGATAGATACTTCCCAGTAATACCAAACATTGGCAGTGGAGAGAGAAAACAGGAGGTAGAAAGATTCATCAGAAATCAAAGCCTGTATAGTTTACCAACTGGTGAAAAAGTGGTTCAAGGTGAACTCAAAGGTATTGTTGCTAGCTTAGATGATAAATATAGTGAGTATCAAACCGTTGAGGAACAAAAAAGATTTCAAGACTCAGTAAATCAAAGATATGTTGGAATAGGGGTAAAGTTTGAAAACAAAGATGGTAATTTAGTTGCTGCTAAAATCATTGATAATTCACCAGCAAAATCAGTTGGTATTATGATTGGTGATGTACTCAAACAAGTTAATGATAGCTCCGTAGATAACTTTAATGATACCAGTGAGGTAATCAACAGTATTCGAGGGGATGTTGATACTACGGTTCGGATTATAATTCAAAGGAATAATCAAGAGATGAGTTTTGTTATCACCCGTAAAAGAGTTGAGAATGACCTAGTAACTTTTGAAATTCAAAACCAAGTTGCTATAATCACCATCAGTTCTTTTGGCCAAGGACTCGGCAGTAAAATGACTGAGATAATGAAAACTATAAACAACTCAAATCCGCAGATAAAAGCTATGATAGTTGATGTAAGAGGTAATAGTGGTGGCCTACTGGATGAGGCTGTTGTAGTGATGAGCTGTTTTGTAAAACCTGAAACGGTAGTAGTGAAAGAAAAAAGTAGATACGGTTCGTTAGAGCTAAAGACTAAAGATCAAGGTCAATTGTTGCCAAATACTCCAATATATCTGCTGACAGATGGTGGTACGGCTTCTGCCAGTGAGATTCTGGTAGGTGCTCTACAAGATTTGTCAGGTGCAAAGTCGGTTGGTCAAAAAACATATGGTAAGGGTGTCGTTCAAAAGCTTTTTCAACTTCAAGGGGGAGATACTCTAAAACTGACCGTATCTGAGTGGCTTACTCCTAAAAATCGTCAGATTGATAAAAAAGGAATAGATCCAGATATAAAAGTTAAAGTAAAAGATAATTCATTTGCAGTGGCTATGGAGGAAATCAAAAAAATACCTTAAATTTTATCTTGTAAACAAATAGCCGTCTAATTTTATTTTTCTACCGCCAGTTAATCCAATCTGTGTAACCCTAAGTAGCGTGCCAGATTTACATTTTATGTACACTTTTTGCTTTCTATGAAACCTAGTCTGGATCCAAACATCGTCCTCGTACTGAATAGTTTCTTCAGTGTGAATACCTTTTATCGATCCAGTTAGCTGAACAATTTTAACTGTGTCGTGAAAATGCACATTATCAATTATATGTATTCCGGGAAAGGAAAAAAAAGCACGCCATTTATTATATATCTCGCCAGATTCACTAGATTGTATATCTATAAAACCGTCAGATTTTTGGATTTTGTGACAAAACGTAGCCTTGTTCTGATCTTGTGAAAATTGTATGTTATTCTGAATTCTATTTTCGACAGCTTCCCCCCATGTTTCTACCCCTAATTGCTGCATATCCATAGCAATATCTGTAAATGTACTATTAGGATACACATGATATTTTTTTTGCAGCAGTATATCTCCCTCGTCCATGTTTTTTGTCATGATTATCCAGCTGAGTGCAGATTCTGTGTCACCGTGTAAAATACTGCTTTGAATAGGTGTTGCTCCTCTGTATTTTGGTAGATTGCTAGGGTGCCAATTTATGAAGCCATATTTTGGGTGGTTTAGTATTTCTTGAGAGATGATTTGACCAAATGAAGCCACAATGCAAATGTCTATGTCACCAAAAAGACTCATAAATTCTTCAAATTCGTGATTAATTTTTTTAGGTGTAAAAACAGTAATGTTATTTTCTTGAGCAAACTGGGAGATTGGATTGCGAAATATTTTACCTCTCAAAAGTGTGTCAGGCTGTGTAACCACACCAACAAGATTATGATTACTGTCTAGTATAGACTTTGCTAGTTGCACTACAAACTGAGATGACCCAAAAAAAACAATACGCAGTATTTTATCCATAGTTTCTTGTTATAGTTGTTATTATGGTAAGTAGGGTAGTGGGTCAACCTGCACTCCATTTTCAACAACCTCAAAATGTAAATGAGTCCCAGTAGAATAACCTGTACTACCCATTTGACCTATGGCTTGCCCTTGCGAAACAGACTGACCCTCTTGAACATATATATTTTGCATATGTGCATATAGTGTCTCTTGCCCGTTTCCATGCCTAATTTTAACCATCAGCCCATACCCGACGACTTGATACCGTGATACTTGTGAGACTATTCCACTTTTTGCAGCCACTATTGCTGGTGCTGAGAAATTTGCTATATCACAACCTTTATGATAACTAGAATAGCAGCGACTAATGGATCCAGTTGTAGGCCATATCATCTTATTTTCTGACTGTATATTAGTGTTCAAATTTTTCGGTGTTATTACAATCGCTTGACTGGCTAAATTCAAGGTACGAGATTTTTCTAGTTCCATCTGCCTATTCTTAGCTTCCTCATCCTCTTTAGCTTTCTTCTTGTTGGACTCTGCTGTATTTATCTGCAATACTTTTTCAAAATCTATCGTCGGAATAAGAATCAAAGTGTCTTTGTGAAAGAGATTAGACGCATTATCATAATTCCCTGAGTTTTCATCCACCACTTGAGCTTTGTTTATGCCATATAACTCCTCAATTTTTTCTGGGGTTGTGTCTTCTTGGTTACTGTAAATATATCCGTCAAGCCACGGCAGGTACAGTTTTTGACTTGGTTGTAATTCACTATTCAAGTTGTTATTAAAAATAACTGTCGCTAAGTTAAGGCCGTATAGTTCTGATATAGACTCACGAGTTTCTCCTTGTTTTACTTCGTGAAGTGCAATTTTTTGGATTTTTGTGGTTGTTGTACTGATTTTATTTGCATCAAAGCTAGCTAATCCACTTTCAGATACTTTTGTGTTTGCGATTGTTATTATTGAGTTATCTTGAATATATCGTTGTAGTAAACTAGTTTTTGTATTGTTTTGATTTGATAGTATAGGTAAAATATACAAACAACCAAGAGACGCAAAAACTATCACACTAAGATACATACACTTCAAGGTGTTAAACATATTAAATATAACAGATCTCAGGCTAGCTATAGAATGAAGTGTATTAATTTTAGACTCAAGCAACCAAAACTCTCGACCTTTTTTAGTTAAAAGTATGTGTATAATTTGGTTCGTTCTGTTTTTACAGTCAAAAACCCTATCAGGAATAATTAGTATTTGATGCAGCAAAGCGCAGATGAACAAATAACCTTGATATGTAAAATTACTAAACGCTGAATGCACTATACTCACCGCACAAATAATAAACGTTTTACTAACGTGTACTATTTGATGTGTTTGGTCTACAGGATGGCTGTTTTTGGAGTTACTATTTTCTTCAGAACTATAGACAGGTATAATATCGCTAAACATTCTTTTTTGTCTAAAAGCTGAAGATATCAAAACAAAATTTGGAATATATTTCTGTGTTCTTCGGACTAGTTTCTGTGATAAAGACATACTCTCGTTCCTTTCTCTAGTGAGATATAGGAGGGGGTCGAATGATATCAAGCACAAGTTGGGGTGAGTTGTCAAATACGGGTCAGCTCATACCGTTGAAACTACGCTTGCGTGAAAGTAAAATGTGTGTCTACAAAATCAATATGATTAGCCGTTTGTTTACAGCCACAACTCAGGGAATTCAGGCTCAGATCATAGAAGTAGAGGTGGATTTATCACCAAGTTTACCGATGATGGTTGTTGTTGGATTAGCTGACAAAGCCGTTCAGGAAAGCAAAGAAAGAATTCGTTCAGGAATTAAACAGTCTGGATATGAGTTTCCTTTGGGCAAAATAACAATAAACTTAGCGCCTGCTGATATTGTGAAATCAGGAAGTAGTTTTGATGTGCCTATGGCTGTGGGTATTCTCAGGTTGTCAGGTGAAATTATTGGTAATATCTCGGAGAAGAGTATTTTTCTAGGTGAATTAGCCCTCGATGGAGGAGTTCGCAAGGTTAATGGTGTATTAACTATTTGTTTGTGGGCTAAACACAATGGTTTTACTGAGGTATTTGTCCCTACAGAAAATTTATCTGAGGCAAGTCTAATCACAGGAATAACTATTCGTCCCTTTTCTAAACTCTCAGAACTAGTTCTACACTTAAACAACAAATGCTTAATTACTCCGATAGAGCCAATTTCAATCTCATCACTAATGGAGTCGGAATCGCATGATGCGGATACTCTTTTCCCAAACGATATAGCATATGTGAAAGGTCAAGCGGTGGCTAAGCGAGCTTTGGAGATTGCTGCGAGTGGTGGACACAACGTGCTTTTGATAGGTCAACCCGGCTCTGGAAAAACATTATTAGCACGAAGTTACTCAACAATTTTACCCAGACTTACAGAACATGAAATTATCGAGTCAACACAATTGTACTCAGTTGCTGGTTTATTAAAATCTGGAGAAATCATAACTAAACGACCGTTTCGTGCTCCACATCACAGTAGTTCGCATGTGGCATTAGTTGGTGGTGGTAGTAAAATAAGACCGGGAGAAATTTCACTAGCTCATCGTGGTGTCTTGTTTTTAGATGAGTTTCCAGAGTTTGGAAGGGAAACAATAGAAGCGCTCAGACAACCTCTAGAAGATGGTTTTGTAACTATTTCTCGGGCAAGTGGGTCAGTAGAATACCCAAGCAGATTTTATCTCATTGCTGCAGCCAATCCCACACCAAGTGGTTTTGATGTTGATGACCCAGACGGTGCTAATATTCCTCAAAATCGTGCTGCTGTAGCTAGGTATCAAGCAAAGTTTAGTGGACCCATTCTTGATCGTATAGATCTCCAAGTAGATGTAAACAGGCCCACCAAAGACGAATTACAAACTATGGATTTGGGTGAAAAGTCTGTTGATATAGCGAAGCGAGTTCAAAAAGCCCGGGATATACAAACAAAACGATTTGAAAAAGAAAATATCGTAACAAATGGCGAAATGAGTCTCAGATTGGTAGAAAAATATTGCGTTTTGGATGAGCCCTGTAAAAAGCTTATGAGTCAAGCAATTGATAAATTTAAACTTTCAGCCCGTAGCTATGTGCGAATTCTTAAACTAAGTAGGACTATTGCTGACTTGGACGACTCAGAAAATATTTTATTGAGACATCTAGCTGAATCTCTTCAGTATCGTGGAAGATGGGGATAAGTGTTTGTTATATATTTGACCATAAAAAAAGACCATCTGTGATCAGTGGAATTTAGATTTTTGATAAAGTGTTTGTATTGGTTCGGGGACAGGGATTCGAACCCCGGTTAGCGGAATCAGAACCCGCTGTCCTACCCCTAGACGATCCCCGAATATACTAGAGTTAGGTTACGAAATGTAAAAATTGTCAAGAAACTAAATTTGGGATATATTTCGTCTATAACAAAAACAGTATGATTAAAAAAATCTTGTATTATTCAGCATTAGGTGGTTTAATGGTATCGGTATTAGCTCTTAGTGTTAATTTTAATTCTGATATAAATTTGTTACGTTTTGCAAGTGCGGCTGATCCTACTCCTTCTGCACCTGAAACTGGAGGTGCAGATCTACCACCTTTGACAACAGGAGAAACTGTTCCACCAATAACACCAACCAAAGCTGTAGACGGTCTTAATCCAAACACCCCAAGTAGTCCTGATGATGGATTCAGTTTACCAGTTTCGACAAAAAAACCACCAGTAATTCCTACAGATTCAGTACCAACACCAGATACAAATTGGCAACTAAAAACACCAACAAAAACAATTGATTCGCCTGAAAACCCAATTCCTGAAACCAGCATAAAACCATCAAACAGTGACAACACCAACAAGCCAAACATAACTCCACGATCAGGAGGGTTAGAGGTTGGGATTATTGTTGCACTTTCTGTTATTGGCTGCGGGTTATGGTATTACTACAAAAGTCAGCACGGACTCAAAAGCAATCTAAAAATCAAAGAAAAAAAACTTTAGCTATAAACTTGTTATTTGTGTGATTCTTCTAGCCATTTTTCGCATTCCATTGCTGCTCTACATCCATCTCCAGCGGCGGTAATTGCTTGTCTGTATAAACTATCCTCTACATCACCAGCTATGAATATACCTGGAATCTTGGTTGCCATATTGAAATGACTTGTTTGAGCTTCTGCTGGAAGTCTACTTTGGGGGATAAGATAACCATTTGCGTCTTTATCCAATAGATTACCTATAAATTCTGTCGCTGGGTCATGACCTATTGCTACAAATACACCATCTAATACAAGTTCGTATTGATTTTTATCTAACTTTTGTAAATCTGGATTCTGTAAATCTCCAGTTTCTGATGATCTGGTGTCATCTATTATTATACTTGTTACTTTTTTTTCACCAACAAGTTTACTAATTGCGGCATTCGTTATGAATTCAATTTTTGGATTGCTTCTAGTTCTCTCAAGCATTACTTTACTTGCTCTAAATTCATCTCTACGATGTATTAAATACAACTTAGTAGCAAATTTGGTCAGGAAGTTAGCTTCTTCCATTGCGGTATCGCCACCACCAACGACAGCAATTGTTTTATTTCTATAAAAGAATCCGTCGCATGTTGCGCAACTATGATATCCCTTTCCCACATATCTTTCTTCACCTTCTAGTCCTAAATACCGAGCTGTTGCTCCAGAAGCGATAATTACTGCGTCAAATATTTCAATTTTTCCATTGCTAATTTCTAGGGTAAATTGTGGTTTTTTCGAATCTACTGCCTGTTTCAGTGTATTCACTGTTTCAATTTCCATTTTTGCACCAAAATGTTCTGCCTGTAATTTGATATTATCCATGAGATCTGGTCCCATCTTACCCTCTTTGGTTTCTTTATCCCATGCGCCTGGGAAATTCTCAATCTCTGTAGTGGTTGTCAGTTGTCCTCCTGGCATCAAACCCATATATACAGTTACATCCAAATCCGCACGTGAAGCATAAATGGCAGCAGTGAGACCAGCCGGCCCTGAACCGATGATTGCTAGTCGCGGTCTAGAATCTTTTATTACTGAGGTTTCAATAGTCGGAGTTTTGGTATCAGTATATTTGCTTATTTTTTCGATCAGTGATGTTTTGCTTTGTGTCCCTCCCATATCTTCTAAAATGGTTAATTTTCCTGTGCTAACCTTGAAAACAATGAATCGTGGAATGGTAGGGAACTCGAATCCATATTCAGCCACAACATCCCTGTTTTCGTCTCTATTTATTTTGAGAAAGGTAATCTTGTCATTAAATTCTTCATGTTCTGACACTTTTTCATAAATAGGGAGCATGAGTTTACACGGGCCACACCAATCTGCATAAAAATCAATAACATAGAGACCATTTTTTGATATGATTTCTGTTTTAAATTCAGATAAGGTTGTGATAGTTTGAATAGACATATATATGAGGAAATATTTGGTGATTAACATGCAAAAAGCCCGGACAGAGCCGGAAATCTGCAAGAGTAGTTACCTTGGTGTATTATTTTATTGACTGCAAGTAATTTAGCATGGTTTGTGCATCACTTGCTTCAAATGGATCTGTAGGGCAGTCATCGGAGAAATCTGGTTCTACATTTGTTTTCTTTATGATTCCATTATCAACAAACATACTATATCTCCATGATCTCATTCCAAACCCAAGATTCTCTTTTTTGACGAGCATTCCTAGTTTACGTGTGAGTTCTGCATTTCCATCTGGTAACATTTTTACATTTTCTACAGCTTGATCTTTTGCCCAGGCATTCATGACAAATGAGTCATTTACACTGAGACAATATACCTCATCAACTCCAAGCGCTTTGAATTCATCATAATTTACCTCATATCCCGGTAAGTGTGTCGAAGAACATGTTGGTGTAAAAGCACCAGGAAGTGAGAATACCACAACCTTTTTACCATTAAAGATATCAACTGAAGTCACGTTTTTCCATTCAAATTCGCCAGATGAGTTTTTGACACGAGTGTGAAAAGTGACGTTTGGGATTTGGGTATTTTCAATATTTAACATAATAAGAGTATTTTAGAATCGGCTAAATAAGCCAATGGTACTTGAGTGATAACTATCCAAGATTGTCAAAGTTTACGCTAAAAGTTTCTCCAGTTTGTCGGTTTTTTATTTCAACTCCTCCATTTTCTAGTGATTTTTTTGATACAATGATTTGTATTGGGCAACCTATGAGATCTGCATCTTTGAACTTTTCACCCATACTCACGTTTATTCTATCGTCCCATAGCACATCTTCGACTGTTGTATTGAGAGAATCTACTGTTTCATCAAGCATAAAACTACTGA
>JAYWFX010000055.1:0-8312 GCA_043778575.1 bacterium
TACTAGTTTTTATCAGATTACTCTGTAGGAGATTAACAGGTTGTTGTAGTTTAAAATGGGTAAAGAAAAGTGTTTAAAAGATTTCGGAAGGGTTCTAAGGTGTGACACTACCCAGACTCATGTTTACAGCTGCTATTTTACCTCTAAAAGGTGAGTTTATATCTGTTTGCAAAAAATTTATTTTATCTAGTGCTTTTCTTTGATCACTTGGAAAAGAACCGATTGCACTAAAAACCTGAAAAGCTAAAATATTAGATTTCCTAGCTGTTCCATTCTTGCCACCCATTATTCCAGCGACATGCGTACCATGATCACAAGTAATACCACAAGGTAAAGCGGCTCCAGTAATAGTGCTTGAGCTAGTTCCTACATATTCATTTTGACCGTTTGGGCATTGATTACTTGACGCATAACATGCTTCATAAACTACTCTACCTTCAAAATCAGGGTGATCTGACTTTATTCCAGAATCTAACACAGCGATGTATTGACCTTCACCGCCACCAAACTGTTTAGATTGAATTAGAATATCACTTATTTGAGGAATTGAATCGTTTAATTTGCTTTGATCTGGAATCTCATCAGTATTAATTTCAAAAATTACGTCAGACTGTAATTTTAATCTTTCAAGCTGATCTGCGTTTAATACAGCAAATATATCTCCTGAAGTAGATGAAATATAGAAATCATCATCCTTTTCCACACTCAGGAAAGATTGTAATTTTTTTGCTTGTTCCTGAAAACTTTCTTTTTCGGCTTTATCTTTAAACAAAGTTCTCTCAGTTAGGTGAATAATTAATCTAACGTTCTGTTTCTTTTCTTTGACTAGCTTTTCTTTTGTGTCGTTAATTTTGATATTAATCTCTTTCTTGGTTCTTCGCCTTGGTTTTTCAATCTCACTAGAGGTGGTGGCTGGCACATCGACTTTGACAGTTGGTTTCCCTTGAGCGAGGCAGTAAACACTGGCAAAATTGAATCCAAATACGAGAATGTTTAAGAGTATCAAAATGGGGATTATGAGCTTAAATTTCATTTGATTAAATGTAGCCTAGATTATTGTTTTGAACAAAAAACCTACTAGTGTAGTAGGTTATGATCAAAAAGATTGTAAGGTTTAGAATGACTTAATACATTTTGCCTCCGTTTTGGATGAATAGTTTGGATCCGTTTCTGACAGTCAGTGTCTGATTGATAAAGTTGACATCCAGAATGCCAGTATTTTTGATTGTCACATTAGCATTGTTTGGAGTTTGTGGATCACCACCAATTTGTATGTTTCCATTTTGATAACTGACATTTTTATCGATTATGCAGTCATTGTTGATTTTCCACGTACCAGAGATAGGCGGAGTCTGACAAAGATAGTTGTAAGCATTCTCCATGTTTATACGTGGTTTCACTCTGTTATTTGCTCCAGATCTGGTGTCGGTGATGGCGTCTCCAGTTAGTTGAAGCCCATCTAAATACTGTTGCTCGGTTCGATTTGGAAAGAGTGACTTGAGTTGGGCAATTGCACCTGCAACGTGAGGAGCAGCTTGAGAGGTACCATATAGATACCTACTACCAACATTAGAATATCCGTCACTGCTTTTTATACCCACACCGTCTTGATCAAAAATGCCCTTGGGCTTACCACCTGGAGCCAAGAGAGCTGTTATATTTGCAGAATTTGCATCAATAGTCATTACGTTTGTTTTATCAACACCACTTACTGCAGTTCCCCTACTCAAGCAAGAAGGATAGCTAACACCGTTTGCTTGATATTCATTACCCGTTGCTATGACCGTTGTTACACCTGCGTTGGAGAGAGCTGTTATAGTGTCTAATAAATTCAGTTGGTCAAAATTTGTATTATCACAATTCCCTCCACTCCATTGACCGTTTACACCTAAACTAATATTGGTAGAGGCAATTTTATTGTAATATGGCGATAGTGACTGAGTTTGTAATTCTAATATTTTTAACAAAGATGTTTTAATATTTCCTGTAGTGCTAGTAATGATGTTATTACTTAAAGACCCATAAACATTAAAGGCTAATATTTTTGCATTCCGTGCAGTTCCATTCTGACCAGCCGCAATACCAGCTACATGAGTACCATGGTAGCATTTTGCACTTACTATAAGACATGGGATTCCTGCGTCACTATAAGAACTATAGCCAGATCCCTCCAAAACATTAGTGATACTGTTTGGACATGAAGATCCTGGTGGTACATAACATGCTTCATATTCCACACGACTGCCGAAATCAACATGATTTTTGTTTACTCCTGTGTCAATTATTGCAATATATTTACCATCTCCAGACCCGAACTGTTTCGTCTGAACTGAGATATCATTAATCTGTGGTACTGAGTCTGATAGTTGCGGAACCACTTCTCTATCATCATAACGAACATCAAAAACTTCCGCTAAACTTGCGAGCTCATCTAGCTTATTTTTATCAACAGTTATCATTAGCTCACCAGAACTAGGGTAAATTCTGTATTCATCTTTATTTATTTTTAGTTGTTCAACGATCTTTTCAGCCAAGTTTTTTGAGATTATAGTCTCGTCTATGGTTAGTTGACCTCTCTTGTTACCAAGCAAAACTAGTACTTCAGCTTTTTCTAGTTTTTTATTCTCCATTTTTATTTTTATATCATCAGTTGTTTTTTTTAGACTAGCTGGTTTAATATTATCAGGTAATTTTGAATCTTGGATAATCTTAGGGACAAAATTCGGATCGTCTTGGGCTTGTTTTGGCTTGTCGGGTGTGGTGGCTGGCACATCGACTTTGACAGTTGGTTTCCCTTGAGCGAGGCAGTAAATATTTGCAAAATTGAATCCAAATACTAGGAGAATCAGTGTGGTGAGTGTCAGGACTTTTAGGATATTTCGGGATTTATGGGACATATTGTAGTATGATTTAGATTGTATATAAATATACGAGGGTTATTGGCAGTTTACCCCAAAACACATATCACCGTTTAAATAACCAACCATTTTTGCACCCGCACTACCTAGTTTGACTTTACCCTCAGCTGGATTTTGCTGACCGTATATCCCAATGGTATTAGCTTGATCTACATCAGTGAGGTAGGCATCATCCCCGACCTTGATAAACTGCGAACCAGCTGGCTTATTGACGTCCAAAGCTTGGATTGTCCCAGAGGCTTGGATATTTGCGTTAGTGTTGATATCGCCATTGACATCGAGCGGATAATTAGGATTCCCATTGTTTACACCCACAGCACTTCCACTTATTGACATTTTCTTCGCCCCACCAACACTGTCATACGCACCAAACTCACCAGTATTGTTTACATTAAATCCACCATATATATAGTTGGCACTTGTAGTTATTTGAGAGTTAGTAATTCTAAACGGTTGTGGCGAACCGCTGATATCAATTTTTGCACTTGGGTTAGACTTACTTATACCAACATATCCGTTCATATAACAAACATTTTGAAAACCAGAACCTGTACCACACACATCCCAGTACGGTGGATTTATACTAGCATATCCTTTTATATTAAACGTAAAAAGTGAGAAAATTACTATTGCTGCTACAAAAACTGATACGAACGAGACATGAAGATTGTTTGACATGCGTATACACAGTAAATCTAAAGTGTGCTTGTCAAGCTAGTAATAAACAATATAATTAGTTTGTGATTTTTAGATCCAAACGTTTTTATATTAGCTTTGTTATCATCAGTATTCTCAGCATAATTTTCTATAAATATCATAATATTATTACTGGTGATGGAGTTGGTTATTATGCTTATTTACGGTCTTTGTTGTTTGATCATGATCTGAATTTTTACAATGAGTTCATAGTGCTGAATAAAAACAACGGGGCTTTGCCTGATGTCTCGAAAACTTTACCAAATGGGCTACTCCCAAATCCTTGGTCTATTGGTCTCTCGATTATTTGGGCACCATTTTTGGTGATTGTGTTCTGGTTTGGAAAACTGCTAAACCTCAATCAAACTGGTTTTGAGCTACCCTACCAACTTGCTACATATTTGTCAGGGATTATAGCGGCTTGGTTGTGTATTCGCACTACTCAAAAGACGCTTGATTTAATTGACATAAAAGTCCATAATGCTCATTTGTGGTTGTTTTTTCTATGTACACCTTTGATCTACTATGGTTTATGGGGAGCGGGTATGGCACATATTTACTCAGCTGCTAGTATTTCGATTATCCTATATTTATATCTTAGGCTAACTCAGTCGAAACCGCAGAGGAAGGTGTTAATTTTGTTGGGGCTAACTATGGGTTTATCAAGCCTAATTCGTTGGCAAAATATTCTTTTTTTGATTCCGCTACTAGGTGTAAATACAAAACTAAGATCAAAACTCCTCACTATATCCCTAGCCTCCATGGTTTTTTCACTACAGATAGTTGTCTGGTGGATTATATACCAAACACCATTTATGCTACCCCAAGGTGTTGGATTTTTTGAGCTCAATACTATAAATATTTTGAAAGTGCTGTTTGATACTCCTCATGGTCTGTTGGCTCATCCTGTGGAGCTTATAGGCTTTGTAGGGTATTTTTGGTTCTCTAACAATCAGAGAAAATCAATCTTTTATCATACCTTGCTACTGATTAGTGTTGTTTTTAGCCTCCAACTACTGACAAACAGTTTTTTGCACGATTGGTTTGGTGGATATTCATTTGGTAATCGACGAATGGCAGATTTTTTCTCAATTTACTCAATCGGTTTTTTTTGGATTATTCAAAGGCTTAATATTCAGAAATACTTAAATTACATTTTATTGTTTTTTACTACTTTAAACTTTTATCAACTTAAAAACTTTGTGGGATTATCCGACAAACTGGCTCTAATTTTATCATTATTGCTAAGCCTGTTATGGTTTTTAAACAAATTCATATCAAGCAATAGCCATGTCAAACTAGCCAATATCAATGATATGCAAACACCTAGTAATGCAGATAATACATAGCTAGGCATATCAACAATCGGGATAATTGTCTGAAGTTTACTCTGGACATCGCTGTGCCACAAATAGAAACCAAGCGAAATAATCCCTATATTATGAAATAAGCTACCAATACTTTTAGGTTGAGTAAACGTTGTATTTTGTGTTTTTTCATATAACACTCCTACAACGAGACAGCCCACAATATTTTGAATTCCCTGAGCAAAGAAAAGTATTGTTGGAAGTTTTAAATGAGAAACAAGAACCCCATACTTGAGTAAGTTTGAGAGAAATATTGTGAAAACAAAAATAGTCAAAACGACAAGCGTAGTATGTTTTCTTTTTCTAAAAATGAAGTATTTGAGATACAACGGTATGAAACAACCTAAAATGCAGGAGTCGATGTTTTCTAAAAAGATCTTGAGTGGCTCGTTTGAGATGTATCCGTATTTTGACTGAAAATGACGAAATAGCATCCCACATATCAAAATTAGAGCCGAGCATACAACCAGTTTTTGTCTAGAATTAGCTAGTTTTAGAATCAAAAAACAGACCAAAGGGGCAATCAGATAAAATTGCATCTCCAATGAAATTGACCACCAGCTCCCAGTAAACAATGGCAATTGAGAATTATTGAATGTAAATGTAAAAATACTCAAAACCTTGTAGAAACCACTAGGATGAAACACTAAATTGTTCCTATATTGAGTGAAAAATAGCAAAACTAACGAGATAAAATAATATGTTGGTGCAATCCTCCTGAGTCGATTAGTATAAAAATGTTGTATTCCTTTGGATGTAAACTGGTATTTATCACTCAAAAACCCTGTAGAAATAAGACACCCTGACAAAATAAAAAATACTGTAACTGCAAATCTACCATTGAAAAACAACCACCAATAATCGTGATTAGGTATGTGAATGTGACCAAAAAATACTATGAGACACAGAACTCCACGCAAAATTAGTAGCTTGTCATATTTGTTCTGGTGCATTTTAGATTATTCATACAAACAGTTTGCATTGACGCAAGCAAAGAAATTAGCAATGACAAACAGATGAGGTTTTTGAAAAAACACTGGTATACGGTGTCATTATTTGTTATCTTTTGTTTAGGAGTTGGTTTGAGAGTTTGGTCGATGAGTTCACACGAATTATTTTTTGGTGACCAAGTTCGAGATGCAAAAGTAGTTTTAGATATTCCTACAAACACACCATTTCTTGGGCCTATCAGCTCTGCTGGTAACTATTTTTTACCGCCAGTATATTTTTATCTGATGTATGTTTTTAGTTTGGGGTTCAAAAGTGTAAACTGGCTATATAGTTTTTCATTTGTGTGTGGAATAGCTTTACTGCCTATTTGGTATGTATTTTTTGATGAAATGTTACCACAATCAAAACACAAAAAAACACTTTTATTATCTGCGTTTCTATACATCACTATCAACACAAATGAAATCAACGACGGTTCAACGATATGGAATCCAAACACTCTCAACTTTTGGTTTTTATCCAGCTTGCTACTAGCAAACAACATCCACAAGTCTCCTAAAAATTGGAGCGTTCTACTATTAGGCTTATGCCTGTCAATCTTTAGTCAATTGCATACTGGAGTTTTACCAGTCGTCGCCCTATTGTTTTTGATAACTGTGAAGGGTTTATACGTTCAGAAACAATGGATTAAAATTTGCCTCCTGTGTGCTAGTTTTTCCTTTCTTTACACACCCTATTTGTTATATGAAATAACACATGGATTTGGAAATACTGTCGGTCTGGTCAAAAGTTTTGCTGGACACGGCATAAAAAATGCTCTACTTGGTCGCCTATATCAACTCGCTCAGAGTTCAAATCTAATTTTTTCGCAAGTGTATACAAAATTTGATATTGGGATTGTTTTAGCTATTTTTCCGCTCGTCTTTTATCTATATTTAGGCTACAAACTTTACCATAAAAACTTTATTTTAAAACTGAGCGTAGCTTCATGGGCTATTTTCCTCTTTTTTATTGTTGGTTTTCACGGCAAATTAGAGATATTTCATCTAAAGATTTTGTGGTTTGCACCCATTGTTTTGGCTATTGCTTTTCTTTCCACAGATACTAACCAAAAGTGGATCAAATATGTATGCTCAGTATTTATAATAATCACACTTAGTGCAAATATTTATAGTAATATTGACTTTTTTACCAATAAATTTAGTCAAAACCGAGTAGCAAATTATGCTGACATAGTCGATATTACAAATAGACTACCAGACAATTCACACTATTGCGAAACTGAAAGTCAAACAATGAGTCAAAAAAAGTCTGTACAGTTTATTGTGGAATTTGAACACCAAAAAAATCTGGTTCTCGTCGATACCTGCAATCAATCAAACTATACAATTATATCAAAATACAGGACTAAATTTGGCATCGGAACGGACAAAAATACTCCGCCAAATAATATAAAAATAATTGCTGAAAACCAAGGAGTTTACCTAGGAGCAATGTTGTAAAGGTGGACTATTGCTGTAGTATTGATTTATATTATCTCCAATCTCGAAGTTTATCATCGAGTAATTACCATTAATCTGTTTTTTTATGTCTTGATCTTGTTTAAAAACTAAACCTATTTGATCGTGGCTGTTTGCAGTTTTTTTATGGACTGAAATACTGCTTTTGGGAGCTCCATTTTTCAACCTCTCTAACCGTTTCCAAAGCTCTAGTGATATCATAGATATTGCAAATTTAGACCTTGCACACAAAAAGTTTGATTTATTTTGAATTATGTCAAGAAAATATCAAGTATTGTTATCATCTAGATACTTTCTAATTATTTCTGTTGCAATTTGACCCTTCTTTTTACCATCCAACAATGCTTTCTTTTCGAGTTGTTTTACTAACTCATCGGGCAGGGAAACAGTAGTGTATTTTCGATAGCCTTCAGGATTAATTTTGGGACGACCCGCACCGAGTCTAGCTCCACCAAGTTTCTTCTTTACTTCTTTAGGCATATAGTTGTATCCACACGCAAGGTCTAAATTTACATGAGTTAATCTGATGTGGTGTAGATTTTGTTAGATTGTCAAAATATTTTATACCTTGGCTATGGACAAATAGAGAGATTATTGCTCAAATTAGAGTCATTATAGGGTTCATTATAGAAATAATTACATGGTTACAGAGAATTTAAACTCAGATAGCTCAACTGATCCTATCGGAGCGGTTTTTACTCCTGTATCATGGTGTGAGTGGATTATTGAGCGTTATGGTTTGTTTGAGGAGTGGCAAAACGGCAAAACGATTTTTGATCCTACATCTGGTGAGGGTAACTTTATCATCGCATTGTTGAATATAGCAGAGAGGAAAGGTATCAAAATATCAAACTCGTCTC